>JADHRD010000061.1 GCA_016777585.1 Rhodospirillales bacterium
GGAAAATATTAATGAAATTCATAAGACTGCATCTATTCTCAAAACTCTTAGTTTAAAACGACCTTTTGCAGGAATTAATCATCCGCTTCATCCGGGTGCGGTTAAGTACTATAAAGAAAAAGATATTGAAATACCGAAAGATCTTTTACCTTAAAGCCACTAGATTAGTTTAATGGGCTGGTGATGTTAATTTCACCGGTCTGTTCTTTCTAGTTCGATTAAACATGCTATTTGATGAGGGATCCATAAATGCGCCCAAGACATTTTGGTGTTCGTGTCCACAACCAAACTAAATCAACGCCCGGATTTACCCTTTACTCCCCATCCTGGGGTAAACAAACCTTATTAATTAATATGGAGGGAGATGTTGTGCATGAATGGAGCTTGCCAGCTACTCCTGGTGGATATGCCAGACTGTTGTCGAATGGTAATTTAATTATGACAACGACGACTAAGGGCGGTCCTCCAATTCGGGGAGGAGCGGGCGGTGGCCTTATTAGAGAAGTGGATTGGGACAATAATGTTGTAATGGAACATCGAGATGACTGGCAGCATCATGATTTTCACAAACTTCCGAATGGAAATATCTTATATGCCTGTTGGGAAATGATGCCCGATGATGCTGTTAATAAAGTTAGGGGAGGTATTCCAGGAAGCGAACTGCCTGAGGGCATAATGGGCGATTATATTAAAGAGGTTACCCCAGAAGGTGATGTTGTTTGGGAATGGCATATCCATTCCGATATGGATATTGAAAAGTATGAATTGCACCCTCTATGTACTCGCGGCATTTTTGCTTGGTGCAATACGGTATTTCCGCTGGAAAATGGGGATGTGATGATTAGTCTTCGTCAGATCAATCTGGTCGCTATAATTGATCGTAAAACAAAGAAATTTAAATGGGAAAGGCGTGATGATAATTGGGGGCACCAACATGATTGTAAAATGTTATCAAACGGAAATATTATGTTGTTCGCTAACGGTATGAATACTACACACCCGCATCCTCATTCTAGAGTGATAGAATTTGACCCAAAGACTAATAAGATAATATGGGAATATAAGGATAATCCATGTACCTATTTTTATTCTCACCACATTAGTGGAGCAGAGCGACTGGACTCCGGTAACACTTTAATTTGTGAGGGCTCTTTTGGTCGTTTTTTCGAAGTGACACCCGATAAAGAGATTGTCTGGGAGTTTGTTAACCCAATTTTTGGTGAAACATTCTTTGGTGAAGATGCAAACTGGGTATTTCGTGCCTTCCGTTATTCCGAAGACTCTAATGAGATTCAAGGTCGTTTATCTTTATAGGGTAAATAAATTCTGAGCACACTCTAAGTTAACATTTGTATAAAATCTGTTAGTCGCTGCAAAAAACGTTCCCGAGCTTCAAGCATTGGAACGTGTCCACAGTCTTTATATATTTCTAATTTTGAGTTTGAAATTATATTATGGAATGCATGAGCAAAAGGTTCTGGGAAAATTCCGTCGCTATCTCCCCAAAGAATTAGCGCTGGTTTATCTAAACGGTGGGCCCATTTCTTGATTTCAGGATTTTCGAACTGAGCCTCCTTGCAGAGTAATTTCGCCATCTCCCGGTTTGATGCCATTAGCGATATTTCATCCTCGTTTGGGACTTTTGCTAACATTTCATCGATAAACTCCTTTCGCGCAAACACTTTAGATGCAGCTTCTTCAGGGGACCACGAAAATAAATCACCCATAGGAGTGCCTTTAACAGATAGTCCAGCTGAAGAAATTAATGTCAGGCTATTAATATTGTGACTATCACGAAGAGCAATCTCTGTAGCGATCCAACCTCCCATTGAATGTCCAACAAGATTTACATTATCTAGATTCATGGTCTTTATAATATCGAGATAGAAATAGGCAAGGTCAGGTATTGTGCTAATCCATTCAGCTTGTTTGGTCTCCCCAAAACCAGGGTGATCGGGTAAAATTACGCGAAAATGTTTAGACAGGTCCTCGACAATAGGCGAAAACGACATACTCCCATTTGCGCCATGAAGCAGCAATAGGACTGGACCATCACCAGCAACTTTATAATTCAAGTCGATACCCCTATAGTGTAGGTTCTCGGTAACTATATTGTTCATTATTTTTCCTTACATATAGATTTTGGTTCAAGGCATTCTGGTTAGTAACTCAAATTTCTAATCAACACGTGACATCCATTTTATTTTTTCTTAGTCATGTTACCAAATTCTCTCAAGACAATATAATTATTTTTAAAACGCTAAATTTATTAAATAATTTTTAAAGACTACATCTAATTACACAAGATAATTAAATATTAATAATGATTTCAACTAGATCTATGACTTATATATTTGGAGAATTTTTACGACGTGAATACCAACCAAGCTAAATATTCAAAATAAATATATTAGGATTACTTACTTGTTCCCGAATTATCTCGTAAATTTAAATTTTATTTAATTATAATTTATTGAAATGGGAGCTGTATTCCAGTTATATGATTTCTTATGAAGATATATTTATTGAAGCGCAATTAAAGATGTTGAGTCTAAAGCAAGTTAAAGTCATTGACTCGATCGCCCGTTGTGGAGAACTTAGTCGAGCAGCAGACAAATTAAATATGTCTCAGTCAACAGTTTCTAGAACTCTGGCGGCTGCTGAAAAATTCCTCGGTATTTCTTTGTTCCGACGCGGATGGAGCGGTGCCGGGCCGACATCCGAGGGTGAAATTGTCGCGACGAGTTGCAGTAAAGCGCTAAGTCTAATAAGGAACGCAGAACTTCAGCTTGGGGAATTTTCTGATCAAACACCGCGGTTGTCGCCTTATTTAGAATGGCGGCATCTTAATGCCATTAATCTTGTTGTTAAATTTGGTAGCGTAACCATGGCCGCCGATCATTTAAAAATTTCTCAGCCAGCTGTAAGCCGAATTCTTATGGAAATTGTTGGACATGCGCGTCAACCCTTATTCAGAAGGTTGCGAACGGGATTAGCGCCTCTGGACTCAGCTAAATATTTATCGCGATTAAAAGCACAGCTCGTTTCTGAACTATCTGAAGTACCCAATTTGATTAAAAATCTCTCAAATGAGGTTACAGGGCGAATTTCCGTTGGCATCCTTCCTTTCTCTGATCAAGAAGCTATTTATAAAGTCTTTGGAAAATTATCAGGTGAATATCCATATTTATGTTTGCATGCGTTGCATGGAACCTATGATATGTTAGCTGAATCATTAGTTCGAGGCGATATAGATTGTATCGTTGGAGTGCTTCGACAGCCGTCTCCTTATAAAGACCTTAAAGAAATTTGTTTATGTAAAGAGCATTACGCTTTGGTAGCTGACGCAAATAATAAATGTCACAAATTTGCTAGTTCTTTTGAAGACCTTTTAGAGCAACAATGGGTGGTTGGAGCACGTGGTACGCCACCACGAACTTATTTTGAGAACTTGTTTGCTAAACTTAGCGTCACACCGCCCGTACAAACATGTGAAATACTATCTTTTAATGCTGCCGAACAAGTCCTCGTTGATACTGAGCTTATTGCCCTCTTAGTGTATTCCAAAAAGAATAGAAAACGTTTACGAGTAGATCTAAAAATAATTGATATCCCTTTGCCAAATTCTGAAATAGAAATTGGTCTCACAATTGTTAGGAACAAAGAGATGACAAAACCTTTTCAACTTTTTATTAAGCAATTAAAGAAATATTTGAAATAAATAAAGTGTTACGGGTTAAAACAGCATTTTTATTATTTAAACCAATAATTTTCTTGAGCACTTCTCTATTAATATAAATATAAATATAAATATAAATATTTTTGCCTCTATTTGTTAAATATATTTACTTTATTTACACGGCCTTTGAGAAATTTATTAGGGGAGTGATCGAGTTCATCTTTTTACTATATTGAATATAATATTCGTTAGGTTCTACGTGAATATTTTAGACTTTAGAAGATATAACTAAAATAGAAACAGTTATTCAATAAAAGCATAAGGTTGTTTCCCAGATTATTGAGACTATAGAATAAATGAAGTGATAGGAAATATTCGGTTTTTTTTAGGAATTTTGTAAAATGACATTTATACATAGTTTTCCAGGTATTCATTTTGATTTTGGAGCAATTGGAGAACTCGGCTCGGAATTGATGGCACGAAAAATTCGCAAGCCTATCCTCATTACCGACACAGGATTAGTTAGGTGCGGTGTATTGCAGCAGGTTCTAGATGCTTTACCCTCTGGCCAAGATTACGCTGTTTTTAGTGATATACCAGAAAACCCAACAATTTTTGGTGTAGAAGAAGCATTGAAGGTATATCAATCAGAAGCGTGTGATGGTATCGTTGGCATCGGGGGTGGTTCAGTGCTAGACTCTGGTAAAGCGCTTCGCGTGATTACACACCAGAGCGGTACTTTGTTAAGCTTTTTAGATCATTCTTCAGAAATTTCTGCGAATGTAGCTCCTTATATTACCATTCCAACGACCGCCGGAACTGGTGCTGAAATTACCTTTGGTGGCGGCATTCATCCGACAGAGAACGCTATTGGTATGGGCCTCCGTAGTCCTTATATAAAACCAGACATGGCAATTTGTGACCCCGAATTAACGTTAACGTTACCATCTCACCTTACAGCAGCAACTGGCATGGATGCACTTGGCCATTGCATCGAGGGTTATGTGTCCAATATTTCAAATCCGCCGATTGAGGCTATTACCCTGGATGGAATAAACCGTGTAAGTAATTTCATTAAACGCGCTGTTAATGATGGTAATGATCGTGAAGCACGATACAACATGCTGATGGCTGGATTAGAGGGTGGAATGGCAATCTATTTGGGTTTAGGGCCAATTCATGCTTTAGCTAATACATTTGGAAATAGTCCATTACATCATGGCACTTTGGTAACTGTCTCAACCCCAGCAGTATTGCGGTTTTATGAGGGTTTGATTGATGAGAAACTTGATAAAATTAAGTTGGCGATGAATCTTGAAGAAGGGACTAACCTGGCCGACGCTATTGCAGACCTGAATGAGAGAATAGGTATGCCATTTAGCATTCGTGAAATGGGTTATGATCAAGATGATCTTGATTTTATGGCGAATGAAACTTTCAAAAGTCATTTTAATGCTTGGGCACCAAAAAAACCAAACCTAGAAGAATGTCGTCAATTAGTAATTGATACCCTAGGTTAAATGAATGTCTCATTCTAATAAGGCAAGGCAAATGCCTGATGAGGCTTTAATCAATAGTATGCAAATGGCCGGGCTATTAGAAGAGCCAGCTGAGGCGAATTTTTCTATATTAACAGGTGGCGTCGCGTCTGAAATTTGGAAGGTTGAGACAAGTAAAAAAAGCTATTGCGTTAAACGCGCCTTGTCAAAACTCAACGTTGAGGCGGAATGGTATGCGCCAATTGAAAGAAATAGCTTCGAGGTTGCCTGGTGCCGATTTGTTGAAAAAAATTTGCCTGGATCAGCTCCTCATATCTTTTATCATGACGAGAAGAACATGCTTTGTTGCATGGAGTTTCTCGACCCTATCCATTATTCACTTTGGAAGAATGAGCTTCGTGATGGACGTGGTGACCCCAGTCAGGCAAAGAATGTTGGGCAAAAGCTTGGTCGTATCCACGCTCTTTCATCTGATAATAAGTCTATTCAAAGTGAATTTCCAAGACAAGATATATTTTATGCTATACGGCTAGAGCCCTATTTGGAGGCCACAGCGTCCAAACATCCTCATTTGAGGGAAGTGCTTTTCTCTTTGAGTAAGCGTACCAGCAATACGCGGCCGGTTATGATCCATGGCGACACTAGCCCAAAGAATATTATGATAGGTCCAAATGGACCGGTTTTCATCGATGCCGAATGTGCTTGTATGGGTGATCCAGCTTTTGATTTAGCTTTTTGCCTTAAACATTTCTTATTAAAGTGCTTATGGATTCCCAGGGAATCTGAAAAATTTCTGAATTGTTTTGAAGTAATGGCTCAGTCTTATCTCTCTGAAGTAAGTTGGGAGCATCCGGACGCTGTTGAAGCGCGAACTGCCTCATTGCTTCCTGGTTTATTTCTTGGTCGGATAGATGGCAAATCCCCCATCGAGTATATAACTAAAGAGAGTGAAAAAAATAAGGTTAGGCGCTGTGCAACCGAATTTTTATTAAGACCATCTAATCGCCTCAAAGATATAATTAATTATTGGAAGAAGGAATTAAATCATTGAGTGCAGAAATTATTTCCGTAAAAGGTCGTCGAGTATGGGATTCTAGGGGCCGACCAACAGTAGAAAGTGAAATTCATTTATCCGATGGGTCAATTGGTCGAGCAATCTCCCCAGCTGGTGCATCAACGGGAAGTGCTGAAGCTGTCGATAAGCGTGATGGTGGAAAATCTTTTGGTGGTTTAGACGTTATGGAAGCGGTCGAAGCAGTTTCTGGGGAAATTCATGACGCTTTGAAAGGTTGCGATCCGATGGACCAAGAGGGCATTGATCTTGAACTAATTAAACTCGATGGCACTAATAATCGCAGTCGACTTGGGGGTAATGCTCTTGTGGCCACTTCAATGGCTTTAGCACACGCCGCAGCAGCTAGCGTGGGCCTTCCACTTTGGCGTTATTTAGGCGGTGGAAGGGCAGATTACGCTATGCCTCTACCTGAGATACAAATTTTTGGGGGTGGGGCACATGCCGGTCGTCGAGTGGATATTCAAGATTTCATGGTGATTGCTATTGGGGCACCCAATTATAGAAAATCACTAGAATGGATAGCAGAGGTTTATAGAAGCGCTGGTAAATTAATGGGTGAGGCAGGAAAACTTGCCGGTGTTGCTGATGAGGGCGGGTTTTGGCCTAATTTTAACGCTAATGAAGAGGCACTTGATTTTTTACTGTGTGCGATTGAAGGTGCAGGTTTTACACCAGGTTTGGAGGTGGCCATTTCACTAGATATTGCAGCGACAGATTTTGGGAAGGGTGGCAAATATAAACTTGCAACTGATAATAAGGTTATTGATTCTGATGGCTTATCTGAAATTTTATTAAATTGGCTAGAGAAGTATCCCATAGTTTCTATTGAAGATCCATTAGGCGAGGATGATCCCGAAGCCATGACAAAATTCACATTAGCGGCTGGTCCTAAAGTTGAGGTTGTTGCGGATGATTTTATTTGTACGTCGGCTAATAAAATTGAGTATGCTGCATCTATAAGTGCCTGTAATACAGCTTTGATTAAGCCTAATCAGGCAGGCACCCTAACCGAGGCCAAAGCTGCTCTTGAAGCTGCGCGTGTTGCTGGATGGGACTCTATTGTTTCTGCCAGATCCGGTGAGTCGGAGGATTTGACAATTGTTCATCTGGCTGTTGGGTGGGGTGTTAAACAATTAAAAGTTGGATCTTTTAGCCGCTCCGAACGCATGGCAAAATGGAATGAGGGTTTGCGAATAGCTGAAAATCTAGAAAATAAAGAATTTGACCTTCATTCACGGGATACGTTCCCTTGGTAACAATTAGAGAGCCTAAAATATGAAAGTAGTATTTCACTACAGTTCTGGCCCTATTTTATCAGCAGAATTGGATAGCCTCAGTGAACAAGGTTTATTTGTAACGCAAATTCCTGTCGATGATAAAGTTGGATTTGAACAAGCTATGAGAGAGGTTGAGGTGTTGTGGCATGTCTTAGAGCCTATCTCAAAAGAGCATATCTGCATGGCGCCTAATTTGAAACTCATTCAAAAAATTGGTGTAGGCGTGAATACTATTGATATTGCAGCGGCAGAGGAAAACGGAATTGCGGTTTGTAATATGCCAGGAAAAAATAGTCAGGCAGTTGCTGAAATGACTCTATTGCTTATGTTGGCATCATTGAGACAGGCGTCTTATTTTGATTCGAGAACACGACAAGGATTAGGCTGGGACGTCTCTCCAAATATACAGGATTCGCTTGGCGAAATTCATGGAAAGACAGTTGGCTTTATTGGTTTCGGTGAAATACCTCAGCGGTTGGCACCGATCCTAAAGGCGATGGGAGCACGAATTATTTATAATTCAATAACTGAAAAAGTGACTAGCCTTGGTGAATTCCAAGGATTTGAGGAAGTGTGTAGAACTGCTGATATCCTATCACTTCATATTCCTTTAACAGTGGAGACTGCTAATTTAATTGATGCCTCTGTATTTATAGAAATGAAGCAAGGCTCTGTTCTGGTTAATACCTCACGGGGTGGCGTGATTGATCAAGGGGCTCTAATTAATGCATTGAAATTGGGGCCATTAAGTGCTGCGGGTTTAGATGTTTATGCGGAGGAACCAATACATCTCAACGATCCCATCTTAAAGTTGAAGAATGTCATGCTGACGCCCCACGTTGCTTGGTTGACCCGTGAAACTCTTAATCGGAGTATAGCTCTCGCCGTTGAAAATTGTGTGAGATTGAGAGATAAACAAGATTTACTCTATCAGGTTTCTAATAATTAATGGTGCATAACTTAATAGATTATAAGCCAGATATTAAACAAGTGAGTGGTAATTTCCCTAAGGGATTAAAATAATATTAGGAGAGACAAATATAGCCGATGAAGTAAATAGTTTGTTGCCGACGTCCTTGGTAGGATCATATTCTCAGCCGAACTGGCTTATTGATAGAGAAAAATTGGGAGATCGGTTACCTCCAAGAACACGTGCCCTGGAGTTATGGCGGGTTGATCCAGAACAGTTGAAGGAGGCTCAAGATGATGCAACCGTAATTGCTATCCGTGAACAAGAAATGGCTGGTTTGGATATTATTACCGACGGCGAAACACGCCGGGAGAGTTATTCTAATCGTTTTGCCACCGCCCTCGATGGAGTTGATATAGATAATCCGGGTACAGCAATGGATCGTACTGGAAAGTCCAACCCTGTCCCCCGAATTATTGGTCCAATCCGCCGGAGGCATGCTGTCGAAGTCGAGGATGTTAAGTTTTTGCGAGCTCATACTAATCGGCGCATCAAGATGACTATACCAGGGCCCTTTACTATGTCCCAACAGGCTCAAAATGATTTTTACGAAGATGAAGTAGAGATGGCGATGGATTATGCTAGGGTTGTAAATGAAGAAGCTCAAGATTTATTCAATGCTGGCGCTGATGTTGTTCAGATTGATGAACCTTATATGCAAGCCCGTTCAGACATAGCAAGGGAATATGGATTGCAGGCCTTAAATTGCGCACTTGATGGGCTCACTGGTGAGACCGCTGTTCATATTTGCTTTGGGTATGCTGCTCACCAGCATGAAAGACCTGAAGGTTATTCATTTTTATCCGAATTTTCAAAATGTTCAGTTCATGGAATTTCTATAGAAACAGCCCAGTCAGTCCTTGATTGTCAGGTGTTGGAAACACTACCTGATAAGAAAATAATTCTTGGTGTACTTGATCTCTCGACACATGAGATTGAGACACCAGAAATCGTCGCGGATAGAATTCGCCGTGCATTTCCGTTTTGCTCAGCAGAACGGATTATTGTGGCGCCGGACTGTGGTCTAAAGTACCTCCCTCGTGAAGTTGCTTTCAGTAAAATGAGAGCGATGACCAAAGGTGCTGCGATAGTTAGAGAAACTTTAATGTAGCTATTAAGTTTAATTTAATTTGATTTTATAATTTTATAATAGATATAAAATCCTACCTAAAGTTGTTAAAATTATAATTTAATATAACTAATCTAAAATTTGTTATTCAATAAATGCATAAGTAATAACCGCATTATGTTGACACACTCATAAAGAATTTTGATATTGAGCCATTGTTAAGGATAAAAATATGGGTGACCAAATAGTACGCTATAATTTTAATAATAATATTTCCTATGGACTATTAGTCCCGGGGGATATTGTGCACCCACTTATAGGCGGACCTTTTAACGCGTTTAAGACAACAGGTGATAAAATTAATCTTTGTGATGTGACGCTGTTAACGCCAGTTGAAGTCAGTACCATTTTTGCACTAGGGCTTAATTATGCATCACATGTCAAAGAATCTAAATATGATTTTCCAGAGATTCCGATGTTATTTATGAAGCCAGTGACTTCCGTGATTGGTCCGGGTGAAGCAATTATCTATCCTAAAGAAGGGGAAATTGTTCACCATGAAGCTGAAGTTTGCGCTATTATTGGTAAAAAAGGGCGTCATATAAGTGAGGAGAAAGCACTTGATTTTGTGCTTGGTTATACCTGTGGAAACGATGTTAGTGAGCGTAAGATTCAACGGGCTGAAATGGCACAACATGCTCTTTTGGTTGGCAAAGGCTTCGATACATTTACGCCACTTGGTCCAGTAATTGATACAGATTTAGATGCAAATAATATTGATATTATTGCAAGAGTAAATGGTAAGGAGCGGCAGAGAAGTAATACGTCAGACCTAATTTTCTCAGTGGCTCAGATTGTTTCGTATATTAGTAAATCAATTACTTTAATGCCCGGCGATGTCATTATGACAGGTACGCCTTCGGGTGTTGGCCCAATCTTACCTGGCGATATAGTAGAAATTGAAATGTCGGGTGCCGGTGTACTAAGTAACCCAGTAGTCGCGGCAGGTTAACTTATTGCTGTGGTTCTAAAAAAATACTTATTCGGGAGCATAATATGAGAAATAGTGTAAATAAAGATTTGATGGGCGCTTTGCGTGATGCTGCGTCTTTAGATGATTTATACACTGGACTTTCGCCCCTAGATTTGACGCCAGGATGGATCGATCGGGAAGTGCCTCTGCTATGGTTTGAACCCCATAGTGCTTTTTTGCCAGTTATCTGGCATTATGACGAATGTCGGCAGGCCTTGGACACAGCAGGTCGATTGATTAGCACTGATCTTGCTGAACGCCGTAACCTTGTGCTTGTGAACCCCGTTAAAGGCAATGATTTCGCAACGACAAAAACGCTAGTTAATGCCTATCAAATGATTTTACCTGGTGAAAAAGCTCGCTCCCATCGGCACGCTCCACACGCTCTTCGTGTTATAATCGAAAGTGAAGGAGCATTTTCAGTTGTAAATGGCGAAAAACATCCAATGGAAAGCGGAGATGTTGTCTTAACCCCGGGTTGGAGTTGGCATAGTCATGGCCATGAGGGAGACCTTCCAGCCTATTGGCTAGACGGATTGGATGTGCCACTTACCCATATGTTGGAACCAATGTTTTTTGAGGAGCACCCAAACGAATTTGAGGAAATTCAACGTATCACGCCGGACTCTCCGTATCGATTCACTTGGGAGTATATACAACGCTGTGTCGAGGCGGCAGATACTGATCCTGAAGGATGTTTTGGACGTCGCGTGCGTTTAGAGGCAGACAAGATGCCAACAATTGGTATTTTTGTGGAACGATTGGAGGCTGGACAAGTGACGCGGAGATATAGACATTCTGCAAATGTTGTTTTTAGCCCAATGATGGGGACTGGCACTAGTGTAATTGGGGGGACGGAAATAGACTGGAGTCGAGGAGACACGTTTGTTGGACCGACTTGGAATTGGATTGAACACCGCGCACAAGAGGATACAATCCTCTTTACAATGACGGATGAATTTCTTATGCGGTTTTCTAATTATTATCGTATGGAAAAAGCCGGTTAAATATAATTTTTGGGTGTCGTTAGTCATTAGGTTTAAGGGCAAGGATAATGCTCTATAAATGTTAGAGTAAAAATCCAGTATGGTTGGCACATAGATTTTTAGTTTAAGTAGTAATTTCGAGCCGAGGATTAAAATAATTAATGGCTAAGTCTCAGAATATTAAATCTCTCGATGCAATTATTGTTGGTGCTGGGTTTGCAGGCATTTACATGCTTCATAAATTGCGTAAATTAGGCCTGTTAGCAAAGATCGTTGATGCGGCTTCAGGTGTTGGTGGCACATGGTTCTGGAACCGTTATCCCGGCGCCAGATGTGATGTCGAGAGTATGTTCTATTCCTATAGTTTCGATGAAGATTTAGAGCAGGAGTGGGAGTGGACTG
The DNA here is from genome assembly GCA_016777585.1 of Rhodospirillales bacterium. Taxonomy (GTDB): domain Bacteria; phylum Pseudomonadota; class Alphaproteobacteria; order Rhodospirillales; family UBA2165; genus TMED23. The sequence continues at coordinate 11,991 of JADHRD010000061.1, forward strand.
AACGTTATCCGGCACAGCCAGAAATCTTGAAGTACATAAACCATGTTACTGATAGATTTAATCTCCGAAATGACATTGAGTTGGAAACATCTGTTAAATCGACGGTATATGATGAAAATAATTCTAAATGGATTATTACGACGAGTGGCGATATAAATTTTTCTGCTAGGTTTTGTATTATGGCAACAGGGTGCCTATCTGCTGCTAATATACCCGACTTCCAAGGCCTTAAAAATTTTAAAGGTCGCGTTTTCCATACGGGGAAGTGGCCACATAAAAATGTTAATTTCTCAAATCGCCGCGTTGGTGTTATCGGAACTGGCTCTTCAGGTGTTCAGATTATTCCAGAAATAGCAAAGCAGGCGGCTCACCTAACCATATTTCAAAGAACAGCAAGTTATGTGGCTGAGGCATTTAACCGTCCGTTGGATGAGAGTGAACAAGCCAAAACTAAAAAGAATTATTCTGAGATAAGGGCTGCAGCAAAAAAAACTTTTGGGGGATTTACTAATGTTGCTAATGATCAATCGGCGATGGATTTATCCTTGGAGGCCTGCCGAGAGAAATTAGAAGAAGGTTGGCAAGCAGGCGGTAATTCTTTGATGGTCGCTTTTAACGATATAGCTGATAATGAAAATTCTAATATGCGAGCTCAAGATTTTGTACGTGACAAAATTCGTCAGGCGGTCCCAGATCTGGAGCTCGCCAACAAGTTGTCGCCAGAGCACCTCATTGGTTGTAAGAGGTTATGCCTTGGTACAAATTATTATGAAACTTATAATCGCGATAATGTTACCTTGATTTCACTCGGTAAAGAGGGCGTGGAAGGCTTAAACGCTGATGGTGTTATCGTCCAAGGATCTATATTTGAGATTGATGATCTCGTTATGGCTACCGGGTTTGATGCAATGACTGGCGCACTCAGTAAAATACCAATTTATGGCAAAAATAATGTATCTCTAAATGATTCCTGGGCAGCTGGACCAAGAACCTATCTGGGCCTTATGACATATGGATTTCCAAATTTATTTATTGTGACCGGACCAGGGAGCCCTTCAGTATTGACTAATATGTTGCCAACCATAGAACAACATGTTGAATGGATTGCCGAATGTATTGAATATATGGATGAGCACAATATCAGAGTAATTGAGCCATACCTTAAATCACAGGATGATTGGGTGAAGCATGGCAATGAGATTGCATCAAAAACACTCCGATATTCCTGTAGTTCATGGTATCTTGGTGCTAATGTTCCAGGTAAACCGAGGGTTTTTATGCCTTTTATTGGGGGTATGCCGGCTTATAGAGAAAAATGTTCGGCTGTCGTTGCAATGGGATACGAAGGTTTTAAATTAAGTAAAAATACTGAATAGGTGCATGGATTAATTTAAATGAAAAACTCACTTGATATATTAATTATTGGTGGCGGGATAGCTGGCTTAGCGACCGCGTTAAGTCTGCATGATATAGGATTAAAGCCAAGAATCTTTGAGCAAGCTAAAGAAATTCGACCGCTGGGAGTCGGCATCAATCTTTTACCGCATTCGATACGAGAACTCACCGAGTTAGGTTTGAAGCGGGAGTTAAGAGCGACGGGAGTTGAGATTGATGAGCTTCGTTTTTATACCCAATATGGTTTAGAAATTCAGCGTGAGTCGCGTGGGATTAAGGCTGGTTATAAATGGCCACAATTTTCGATCCATCGTGGTGAATTACAAATGTTGTTATATAAGGCTGTGCAGCAACGTCTGGGTTCTGATTGTATAAAAACTGCTCACACTGCCGTCGATCTCACTCAGAATAATGATAAAGTAACCGTATCTTTTAAGGATTCAAACACCGGCCAGAATTTGACTACACAGGAAGCTGACATAGTGATTGCAGCTGATGGTATTCATTCGACGATCCGGAAAAAATATTATCCAGACGAGGGGAAACCAATTTATGGCGGAATAAATTTATGGAGAGGGATTACTTGGCAAGAATCCTTTCTGTCCGGACAAACTATGATTTTGGCAGGTGCATTAAAAACAGGAAAAATGGTAATTTACCCGATATCACAACCAAATAAAGAAGGAAAAACTCTAATTAACTGGGTGGCCGAAGTCAAAACTGATAGTTATAAAAATAATGAGTGGAATCGCTCAGGTAGAATGGAAGACTTTGCCCATCTCTATGCTGGTTGGCAGTTTGATTGGTTAAATGTTCCTTCAATGATCGAGAATGCTGAGCAAATTTTTGAGTACCCAATGGTCGACCGAGATCCGATCAATTGTTGGAATTTTGGTAGGGTTGTTTTATTGGGAGACTCTGCCCATCCCATGTATTCGATTGGCGCAAACGGAGCGGGACAAGCAATCCTTGATGCTCGTACTCTGGCAGGTTTTTTAAAATCTTTAGATAACCCCCTTGATGCGCTTAAGGCCTATGAAGCAAATCGAATTCCGACGACTAGCGCAGTTGTCGAAGCAAATCGTGGTGATGGACCAGACTATTTATTGGAAATAGTGGCTGAGAGAGCCCCAGAGCCCGTAGGTAATATACATTCGATTATCACACAGAAAGAAATCGAT
>JADHRD010000062.1 GCA_016777585.1 Rhodospirillales bacterium
CCCCAGAAACAGAAAATATGTTTAATATGGATGCTTTCAAAAAAATGAAGAGTACAGCTTTCTTGATTAATACAGCTCGCGGTCCTTTAGTAGAAATCAATGATTTAGCTGAAGCATTAAATCAAGGTGAAATTGCTGGAGCTGGTCTTGATGTTTTACCCGAAGAACCGCCAGCCAAAGACAATCCTCTACTCGGACGAGATGATGTTGTTCTAACGCCGCATACAGGTTTTTACTCAGAAGATGCCTTGCTAGACCTTCAAACCACGGTCGCAACGGATGTTGCAACTATCCTATCAGGTGGAACACCCAAATATCCTGTTAAAACCAGTTGAATCTCGTAAAATTATGAAATCAATGGTACTTGCGGGCCCAAAGAAGATATTAGAGAATAACTCTGATATGCCTAAAGCTGGTCCGGACGAAACGTTAATTCGCGTGACAAAAACAGGCATATGTGGAACTGACTTAAAAATCTTTCAAGGTGGTATTCCTGTTACATATCCGCGCATTATGGGACATGAATCTGTGGGTGAAATTGTTTCTGGATCAAGTTTTAAAACAGGCACAACTGTTATAGTCGATCCAGCATATTATTGTGGCTCTTGTTATAATTGTAGAGATGGGCAAACACATTTGTGCCCAAACGGGGGACTTATAGGCCGCGATGTAGAGGGAGGGTTTGCCGAATACATGATTGCTCCTTCACACAACGTCTATGCACTACCAGATGATATTGAGAGTTCTGTTACCCCATTAATCCAGCCTTTAACAACTTGCTTACATGCTCAAAGAAAAGCAAATATTTTTCCAGGAGAAGCGGTTTTAGTTTATGGTCTTGGAGTAACAGGATTGTTACATGTTCAACTAGCTAAAGCCCATGGAGCATATCCAGTTATAGGTGTAACGCGTTCAAAATGGAAACGAGAATTAGCTGAAGAATTAGGCGCTGACTTTACATTTTCTCCTTCAGATACTTTACATTCTAAGGTGTTAGAAGTGACTGGTGAAAAAAATGGTGTTGATTTAGTAATTGAGTCGGTCGGTCAATTACCCATTCTAGCAGAAGCTATTGAATTAGTTCGGTTAGGGGGGCGTATTCTTCCGTTTGGTATTTATACTAGTACTCAAGGTGAGTTACCTTTTTATAATCTCTACTTTAAAGAAATACAGGTCGTAAATGCTCGTGTTGCAAAACCCGAAGATTATCCAGCTAGCATTGATTTTGTACAACGCGGTATTGTTAATCTAAAGCCCTTAGTTACACATAATTTTAGTTTTGATAAAATATTAAAGGCTTTAGAAATGCTTGATGCTGGTAGCAACGAATGTATAAAAATAATTTTAGATCATTAATTGTAGGGATAATTTCTAACTTTATTAACCATCTAATTTATCTAATATGATTAATAATATCCAAGACTCGGTATTAAAGGAAAAAAAATGACAGTCGAAATAATTTCCTCTCAATGGCTTGCTGATAATTTACTGGATCCAAAAATAAAAATTATAGAAGTTTCTTCTAAAAAAGAAAATGAAGCGGGTTATTTCAAAAAACATATTCCGGGAGCGATAAATTTTTGGTGGAAAGATTTATGCTGGGATGACACTGATCGTCAGTTTGTTACTCCTCTGCAATTAGCTGATCGTTTAGGCAAGGTTGGAATAAGCCATGAAAATACAGTTGTTTTATATGGAGAGCCCGTCCAGTACGGTACTTATGCTCTGTGGTCGATGATAATGGCAGGCCATCCGGATATAAAATTACTAGATGGAGGTCGCATGCGATGGATGTCACAAGAATTACCCAGCACGAATAAACTTCCTGAAATTTCAAAAACTGAATACAAAGTTCAACAACCAGCCCAAGAGATGCGCCTTGGGAGAGATGATATTCTCAAAAATCTGAATAATAATAATCGTTTCTTATTGGATGTTCGCACTCCTGAAGAATATTCGGGTGAACGTGTGATGGAGTACGGCCAATTTGACCATGGTGCTGAGCGAGGTGGCAGAATACCTGGAGCAAAGCACTTATTCTTCAAAGAATTAATCAATAAAGATGACACTTTTAAAGAAGCTCATGAAATAAAGGCTAAGCTGGATAACGTAGGGGCAAGTTTAGAGAAATTCAACGAAATAGTTGTATATTGCCGCTTATCCCATCGAGCAACCTTAGTATGGACAGCGATGACCTACATCCTAGGATATACTAACGTCAGAATCTACGACGGGTCCTGGACTGAGTGGGGATCGATTGTTGGTTTTCCAGTGGAAAAATAAATGGTACATCAGCGTTTTTCCGGAATATAAATTAATTACCTGATTATATTAACCAAAACTAAAATACCATTATAGTCTTATGCTTCTACTCAGCTGCAGGCAAAGCTCTTTGATTAGACAGTCTTTTATCTTTGATGGCCATCAGAACTTTTTCTGCCGTAGCAGGTAGCGATGTAATTCTGACACCCACCGCATCAAAGATTGCATTACAAATAGCTGCCGCCGTAGGTACAGCCGTTGGCTCGCCAACGCCCTTAGCACCAAATGGTCCTGTGGGATCAAAATTTTCAACAATATCCACATCTATTTCCGGCATGTCCAGACTAGTAGGCATAATATAATTTGTTAAATTTGGATTTAACTGTTGCCCTAAATCATTAAATAACATTTCTTCTTGCAGGGCAAAACCTAAGCCCATTGAAATGCCACCTTCTATTTGTCCTTCAACCAACATCGGGTTTATCGCTGTGCCACAATCATGAGCTGCTGACATATATAATACGTCGACTTCGCCTGTTTCATCATCAACTTCCACTTCCGCACATTGAGTAGCATAAACGTAAGTTGAAAAAGGCTTACCCTGGCCCGTTTCTGGATCCATACCAACAGTTGGCGGATTATAAGAAGCACTCCCTATAGGCGGACGCCCCATTACAAATTGAGCTTGGAGCGCAACATCAGCGATGGGCAAGCTCCTTTGAGGAAAATATTGAACCTGAATCTTACGGTCAATTGCTTCAAGTTGGTTTGGCTGCACACCTAACATAGGTGCTGCAACTTCGAACAAGATCTGTTTAGCATGTTCCGCTGCTAACTTAATGGCATTCCCAGTAACATAAGTCGTCCGACTTGCAATAGCGCCTGTATCCATGGGAGTTGCGTCTGTATCAGCGGATACTACGTGAATATCATCTGTAGACACACCCAATTCTTCTGCAGCTATCTGGGCTAGAACAGTAAGAGAACCTTGGCCCGTTTCTACAGTACCTGTTAATAAGGTCGCAGTTCCATCTTCATTAACTTTGATCGTTGCAGCACTGGGATTCGCCGCGGCAGTAAAACCGATTGGATACCACATACATCCTATACCCTTTCCACGATGAATCATTTTTGCCACTCCTTCCAACCAAATCTTTCTGTAGCCATTATAAGGGAATCACTCACAACGACCGACTCCAGAACCTGCCCTGTTGGACTCGAAGACCCCTCATTAAATGCATTCATTAAGCGAATTTCCAATGGTTCTATTCCCAATTCAGCAGCAATATCATCCATATGTGATTCGTAAGCAAAACAGACCTGAGGAGCTCCAAACCCACGCATAGCTCCTGTCACGGTTTTAGTCGTATATACCGCATAAGCATCCACATGGAGATTCTCAACATTATAAGGTCCAGCGGACAGAATGCTCGCCTTACCCAACGTGGTCTCAGTCCATGAACAATATGCACCACCATCACAAACAATTCTTACTTTTCGCGCTAAAATTTTACCTTCTTTCGAAACCCCTGTTTTATAATCCATAATAAAGGGGTGACGTGTCGTTGAAGAGATGAATTCGTCTTCGCGCGTAAAGACACATTTAACCGGACGACCAGTCTTTTTTGAGAGCAGCGAAATAATTGGCTCCGTCGTAATCTCGTTCTTTCCACCGAAATTACCTCCAACAACGGTTGCAATTATACGAATACGATTTATTGGCATTTCAAGTGTGCGCGCAATATCAGCTCGCCCTAATGTTATTCGGCCTAGACTTGAATGTAAGGTTACCCGCCCGTTAGCATCCCACTCTGCTATCGATGCATGGGGTTCCATTGGAACGTGTTCGACCATTTGAGTTGTAAATCTACGTTCGAAAATATAGTCCGAATCTTTAAAACCTTGCTCAATATCACCTTTTATAATTGTTTTAGATGCGTAAATATTACTATCATTATTATGAATTTTTATTGCATCTTCACTCATAGCTTCGATTGGATCAAAAACTGGCGGCAATTCTTCATAAACAACTTTAATTTTTTCTAGAGCATCTAATGCCTGTTGTTCTGTTACCGCTGCCACGGCCGCGATACCATCACCAGCATGTCTAACAACTTGATCAGCTAATAAAGGCTGATCTTGCAATGATGGACCAAAACTATTTACAGGAATTTCGGATCCAATTAGCGTTGCTTGAACGCCGGGCATTTTTTGGGCTTCTGAGACATCGATACTCTTAATTTTTGCATGGGCAACACCTGCCCGTTTTATTTTTGCGTGAAGCATACCTGGGAAAAACATATCATCGATATACTTTGTTTGGCCCAATCCGTGCAGTCGACCATCCGGACGAGTTGCTCTTTGACCAATAGCTGGCGTTTGCAAGCGTGCTGGTGCAATATCGATTTCTTTAGGAAAGAAATTCCTCTCTGGTACCGAAGGTAGCCTTAAATCGTCATCGACTTTTCTCAAAGTCTCAACTGTTTCTTGTTTTTCAGCTAGTTTAGTCTCATCAACCATTTCTTTTTTCCTTTTTTACTAAGCAGCGCGCGGATTTCTTGCTGGCACTTTCCTGCCAGTAATTTTCTCGTAAGCATCGATTACTCCATCAATTATTTTAGTATAACCAGTACACCTACATAAATTACCCGACAATGCATCTTTAATTTGGTCTCTCGTTAACTCTTGCTCTTGATCAATTAGAGCCTTGGTAGCCATTATCATTCCGGGGCCACAAAACCCACATTGAAGTGCAGCGACATCCTCAAATGCTTTTTGAATAGGGTGATATTTATCAAGTGTTGAGAGACCTTCTATGGTAAGAACCTCTTTGCCATTTGCCTGAGCTGCTAACATCAAACATGCATTAACAGCTAAACCGTCTACCAAAACGGTGCAAGCTCCACAATCTCCAACATCACAACCAATTTTTGCTCCGGTGAAGTTTAAATCTTCCCGTAACATTTTAAGAAGAGTGGTTTCTGGCGGGACCGAGGCTGTTTTAACCTCGCCATTAACATTTAGCGTTATATCAGTCATATTTTCCTCACTAATCTTTTATTTAGAGTTAAGCATTGCCGATTTTAATGTACGCCGAACTGCAATCTCAATCAGGTCATTTCTATATTCTTTCGAAGCCCTAAAATCATCAATAGGCTTTGCTTCCCTTATTGCAACCTTTGCAGCTTCATCGATTAAATTATCAGTTAATTTGTTACCCTCCAGAACACTCTCCGCTTTTTTGGCTCTTATCACAACAGGAGCAACAGCTCCGAGTGCTATTCTGACATCAGTACATTTACCATCTCTCAACCATAAAGCCGATGCAGCATTTACCAACGCAAGAGCTTGACCTTTTCTCAATCCAAACTTAATAAATTTAGCAGGTTTGCCCAGGTTCTCTTTTGGAATAATTATGTCTAGTAGAAGCTCATCTATATTTAAAGACGTTTTACGAGGCCCCACAAAAAAGTCCTGAAGGCTTGACTGACGTTTACCATTTGGGCCAAGAATCGTAACCTGTGCATCAAGCGCCATTAGTGTTGGGCCACTATCCATCGAAGGGACACATGTAACAAGGTTTCCACCAATAGTTCCTAAGTTGCGGGTTTGAACGGCTCCCACAACATGGGCAGCATCTATCATTGCCGGGACATGTTCCTTAACCATAGGATTGGACATAATTTCGGTATGCGTTACACCAGAACCAATTCGTAATCCCTCATCAATCAGGCTAATCCCCTTAATACCAGTAAGTCGCGAAATATCAACAATCACGCCAGGTGACTGATGGACATGTTTCAATTCCACCAAATAATCCGTACCACCATTAAGTATTCGAACATTTGGTGTATGATTTGATAAAGCGGTTATTGTGCCATCAATTGTGTCTGGCTGAATAAAATCAAATGGTTGCAAAGTTCACCTTCCTGTAAAAACTCGTTTCAAACTTGTTTTTTTGTACGTTAGTCTACTATTTGCGGATTTTCTAAAACCGAAAATAATCGTTTCCTAGATTTTTGTATGTGTTTGACTATTAGTTTTGTTGCCTTAGATCTATCTCGAGATTGAAGAGAATCAATAATTTCTCGATGCTCAGAGACATATCTCTCACCTGAAGATATCTTCTGTGTATTTGATACCCCCACAAAAGTTAATCGATCAAACTGGTCAATAACTTCACAGGTAATTTTAGCCATTCTGGTATTCCCAGAAAGTTCAGCTATAGATTTGTGGAAAAGACGGTTGTACATAACCCAATGAGCCAAATCACCATCATCCACTTCACGAAATTTATCGAGAGAGACTAACTGGTCATCGGATGCTTCATCGCAAGCCCTTCTAACACTAGCCTTCTCAAGCAACACTCGCATTTCATACAAATCATGCGCGTCAGCAATAGAAATAGGGCGTATTCTGTATCCTTTTCTTGGTAGAACCTCAACAAGTCCATGCTCTTGCAAACGCAATAATGCATCTCTGACTGGAGATTTACTCACACTATAACGTTGGGCTAACTCATTTTCGTATACGGCTGATCCAGGCACAAGGGCACAGGAAAGTATATCGGCACGAATTTGCTCATAAACACCATCGCGCATTAAGCCTGAGCCAGATCCTTCAATTCTGTCAACTTGAATTATATTCACTACATACACCTGAAATATCAATATTTGGCATTAATGTATACAAAGTTTATTAAAAGTCAATATTATAGCCATTTTTTTGGATTTTAAAATATTTTATATGTAATAAATAAAATCTGTGAAATATCAGTATGAAAAAAAGCTTGAGCATAAAAGATCTTGAAAATTGATAACGTTGATTTATATTTGTTTTAAATTTATTTTTTATGCTGGTTTTATTGATTTAATCTCGCCGCGACTCTGGCCCGATCGTTCGGCAATCTGCTTATCTTGCTCTAGTATTGCATCCTTGACCAATTCGTCGATATCATCACCAAAGGAAACATCCAAAAGGGAACTATCGACACGCCTGTTAGATGATATTGTACCATCCACATAAACAACGTTAAAAGACCGAAAGGACGGACCTTTCCCCTTGAGCTTTTTACGAGCCATAGGCTTAACTCCGATGAATTTGGTAAAAGCAATAGAATAACAGAAATGCTATTACTATTTTTCTAATAAATTCTGAAGAATACAACCCCTTCTCTAGAAGGGGTTGTAACTAATCTGTTTAATCGACTACAGATAAGTCTTCAGCTGAAGACTTACCATTTTGTCCTGGCTTTAATTCGTAAGAAACTTTCTGTCCATCATTCAAAGTTCGTAGCCCAGCCGCCTCCACTGCCGAAATGTGAACGAACGCATCTGCTCCTCCGCCCTCCGGCTCTATGAAACCATAACCCTTAGCGGGGTTAAACCATTTTACTGTACCTGTTGCCATAATAATTCCCTCAATTTTTTTTACAAACACCAACACTTTGTTGGCATACTTATTTTAACGTTTACATTTATTATGGTATTTTAACCAACAAGTCCGCTTATTCCAGCGAATAACAAAGACAAAAATGCTTAACGCTCAAATAGAATGTAATGGGAATAGAAAAAAAGTCAATAATAGGTGTTAAATCTATTAATTTTCTATAAAAGATATTTAATACTATTTGAGCTAAGTATAATAAAATTTAGGAGAGAGTAAGGTGGTAAAATTATTAGAACAAGACATACTTACGAAAGAGGTTCTAGATTGGGAGGGTATGCATCTATTTCACTTTGCACTTTCATCTTGTTCACAAAAGACCCGGATTGTACTTAATCTTAAAAATCTCGACTGGAATAGCCATCCTGTTAATTTATACACAAAAGAGCACTTCACACCTTGGTATCTCGGAATTAATCCTCGGGGATTGGTTCCAACCCTTATTATTGATGGATCTGTTCACATCGAAAGCAACGATATTATTCAACTAATAGATTCCAAGTCTTCAGATAACATATTGATACCGGAGGGAATGAAAAATAGAGTGGCAGATCTTTTAAATTTTGAAGATGATCTTCATCTCGATTTAAGGACTATTACATTTAGATTTACTCAAAATAGAGGAAAGGCACCAAGATCCCCCTCAGACTTAAAAAATTATCAAGAGGGTGGTTCAGGGATGGTAAAGGGAATTAAAGACACAAATAAAGAACGTGAGATAAATTTTTGGAGGACAGTTGCAGAGACAGGTATAACAAATAAAGCCGTTCGCACTTCTGCAAAAAGGTTTAAAGAAGCGTTGGATGTAATTGACGAAGACCTTGCTAATAATAAATATATTCTCTCAGAGAAAATAAGTTTATTAGACGTAGCTTGGTTCATTTACGTAAATCGTTTAACTTTATGCGGTTACCCAATTGAGCCTCTTCACCCCAATGTGTTTAACTGGTTTGAATCACTCGCAAGCCGACCTACATTTTCCAATGAAATAGAAATTTCATCCGAAATTAGACAAGCAATAGATAACCATCACGAATTTTTATCCCAAGAGAAAGCAACTTTAATCGATGTGGCGGAAATACTCCAGACCTAGAGATGTTAAGAAAAATTTCTGAAAGCTCTTCTATAATATAAAGAAACAGAGAAATAAATTAAATAATCACTTTTTTAGAAAGGGAAAATAAATGAGGTTAAAAAATAAAAAAGCCATTGTTACAGGAGCTGGCGGTGGGATAGGAAGAGCGATTTGCCTTGACTTCGTAAAAGAAGGAGCTGGTGTAGTTTGCGTCGACATCGATGACAAATCACTGAACGAAACAGCTAAAGAGATCGCTGATATAGGTGGAACCGCCTACACGTTAAATGCAGATGTTGCAGAAGAACAAACTTCAATTGAAGCTGCAAAGCTAGCCGTTGATAAGTTAGGCGGATTAAATGTTCTCGTAAGTAATGCGATTACTGACATCCCCTACGTACCATTAACTGAGATCGATGCTGACGATTGGCGCCGCCTGATGGATGTAAATTTTAATAGTTCTTTTTTGTTTTGTAAGCACGCCATCCCTGAAATGCATTCAAATGGCGGCGGCAGTATTATTTTAGTCGCTTCACAACTCGGTCGTGTCGCTCGCCCAGGGCGGCCTTGGTATTGCGGTGCCAAGGGTGGGCTTATTAATATGGCTCGAGCCATAGCCTTAGACCATGCTAAACAAGGGATTCGTTGCAATGCTCTATCACCTGGCCCAATTGAAACTGGGCGTTATGTCAGTAATTTCGACAGTGTAGAACATGCTAGAGAGAATAATTTTACATTATTTGAGAGACTAGGCCGTCCCGATGAAATCTCGCCAGGAGCAGTTTTCCTAGCGAGCGACGAATCATCTTTTATGACAGGTTCCGATTTACTGATAGATGGAGGATTTACGGCAGTATGATCGTTTGACACTTTTATATTGGTTGCTTATGTTCCACTCGAAAAATTTTGGGCTGGTTAATGGCCCATTAAGACAACCTTTACGACGTTAATTCTAGGAGGATTTTTTTATGACCGACACACCATGGAAACAGGACGGTTGGTTTACCAGCCCATGGAACTTTGATCCAGAAGTTACCAAGGACTGGAAATTCCCAAATAATATCCGCATTCATGACGTTACTTTGCGTGATGGAGAACAGCAAGCAGGTTTAGCTTATGACTACGACGATAAAATAAGAATAGCAGAAGGACTTGCTGAAATTGGTGTTCAAAGGTTAGAAGCCGGAATGCCTGTTGTCTCCAAAGATGATGCTAGGGTTGTTGCAGAGTTGGCTCGTCGTGATTTTGGACCAAAGGTTTATTCGTTCGCTCGTTGTATGGTTGACGACGTAAAGCGAGCTGTTGATGCTGGTGTAAGTGGCGTTATTATGGAAGTTCCGGCAAGCCCACATTTGATTGAAAAAGGATATCGTTGGGAGTTAGATCGGGCGATTGATCTATCGATCGAGTCTACTTCATTTGCTCGAGATCAAGGTTTGGAAGTAGTATTTTTTCCAATCGACTTTACTCGTTCAGATCTAGTTTGGGTTTGTGATTTAATTGAGCGAGTTGGTAAAGAAGGACATATGGACGGTCTGGCTCTCGTTGATACCATGGGAGCAACATCAATACATGCGATGCAGTTTTTTGTTCGCACAATGAAAAATCGCTTTCCAGATATTCCACTAGAGGCGCATTTCCATATGGACTTTGGAATGGGTATAGCTAATACAATTATGGCCTTATCAGAAGGAGTCGAAGTTATTCAGTCTACGGTATTAGGTGTGGGCGAACGAGCTGGTAATGTTCCCATGGAAGAAACAGTAATGGCTCTAAAATGTCTTTATAATATTGATATTGGAATCAAAACTGAAGGTTTTAAGAAATTAGCTGATATGGTTGCAGAGATATCAAATATACAGATCGCTTCTAATCGTCCAATTGTTGGAGATAATTTATTCAAAGTCGAATCCGGAATAATAGCAACATGGTTATTAAACTGTGGGTATGAAGATCAGACTGAGGTTGTTCCTTTCCGACCGAGTTTAGTTGGTCAAGATGAGCCAGAAGCAGTAATGGGCAAAGGTTCTGGTATTGATAACTGTAAACATTGGTTAGATAAATTTCAGATTCAAGCATCAGAGGAACAAGCCATGGAAGTACTTATGGCTGTCAAGGATTGGGGACTTATTCATAAACGCCTAATGACAGATAACGAATTCTCTAGTCTGGCAAAAGGTGTTCTTGAAAATTAATTGTTAAAAAAAATTATTTTTAAAAAGGTCCAACATATCGTTGGGCTTTTTTTATGCCAGAATAGTTTAGTAGTGTAGCAAGAGTATATTATAATATTTGTCATATGAATATCCTCGTATTAGACTAAAAGTATCTTATTTTTTAGGAGAGTAATTATATGTCACGTAAAGCTAAGAAAGTTGATTCAAACGGCGGTAATCTATACGAACGAGCCAATGATATGTTTGTAAAAGTAACAGCTCAAGACACTAATGGGTCATATGAAGTGTGCGAAGAGCGTTGTCCTGCCGGATTTGCTTCTCGGCCCCACCTCCATACTGTTAGCCATGAAACCTTCTATGTTATCGAAGGTAGCGCTACTTTTATTCTTGGGAAAGACGAGCATAAGGGAAAAGTTGGGGATTTGATACATATCCCACCAGGTATACCACATCAGATGATAGCTGGGGACGACGGGGTTAGAGTTTTAATGGTATACAGTCCGGGAACAACAGAAGCGATGTTTGCTGACATGACAGCACTTACATCAGAAGAGCGATCAGATTTTAAAACTGGCGCAGCCGTGGCAGCAAAGCATAACACTGTATGGGTTGAGAATTTCCCCAAGCCATAGTCCTAAATAGTTAGAAAGTTGTTCATTAAATAATACGCAACCAGTCATAGGAGAAATAGTTGTGCCTAACATCACAATGCTTGATATTGAAGATCTTAAAAAAACTAAACTTGCTGGTTATATTAAGAAAAGTCTTCGGCATAAAGCACCAGACCCTGCTTTTCATGCCATGCTTGGGCATAACCCAGAACTCTCAGCGTCTATGTATGTTGCTTGGGGCACTGTATTCAACACTGGAGTAATTGATCACAAACTAAAAGAAATTATACGAGTGCAATTATCAAGAACTGCAGATTGTAATTATTGAGGCAATGTAAGGTCTGCTTCGGCGAAGCAGCAAGGGCTCACTGAAGAGTTAATTGATGAGGGTATTGAAAATTATGAAAACTCTGACAAGTTCAATAAGGCTGAGAAAATTGCCCTCAAGTTCTCGGAACTTATGGATACTAATCCAGATAAGGTTGATGAAGAGTTTTACCTATGCCTAAAAGATTATTACAGCACCGAAGAAATCATTGAATTATCGGCGTTTATTGGTTTCAATATAGGATTTCATACTTGGTTTGGTACATTAGGTTTTTACCCCATGTTTACTCCCGATGGCCGATTAGTAGATCAAGAAGAGTCAGCTCGAATTTACGGTGAAAAACCAATTTCCCATACTAAAGGAGCTATAGAACGGTCTCAATGAGTTAGAGCAACCAGATCTCTTCGAAAGAAATTAATTAGGGTATAGATTAATGTCAATTATAGAACCAATACCATTGGAAACGCTAAATCAAAAGAATTTAGAATATCGGTTAAATCTTGCACGAGACCTTTTAGTTCCTGATGAACTATTTTTTCAGATTACCGCCCACGCACCGGGTTACGCTGAAGCACTGTTTGATGCGATGTATCAATCACACGCCCTCGGAGAAGTTGATCATACTTTAAAAGAAATTATTCGAATCAGATTAACTCAATTTTCTAAAGATACCTATTTTTCAAATCTCAGATCAAAAAAAGCCCAGGACCTGGGCCTAACAGAGGAAAGAATAGTAGCTGGTTGCGGCAATTATTCTGATGACAATCAGTTTACCTCTGCTGAAAAATGGGCCCTAGACTATGCCTCATTGATGTACAGTAATCCTAAAATGGTAAATGCTAACTTTTATAACGAAGGTAAAAAACTCTATAGTGAGGCAAATATAATGGAGCTAGGGGCATTTATAGCCTTTCATTATGGAATGCAAATGTTCATGAGAACTCTTAAACTGTTGCCATTGAATAGTTCAAACCAATAATGTAGTAGTAAAGCTCTATTATAATAATTGATTATCTCCAGATACCCAACGAACGTTTTAGCCAGTAGGCGACGAATATATCATTGAAAGAAGTAGTTCTACACGATGTCACTGTTTAAATATATGAATCGCGCAGAATACGGCTGGGCAATGGTTGCCATCGCTTTTACATTGAGTGCTATTAGCTTTGGGATGTTATCTTCAGTGGGGATTTTTATGAAACCACTGCAAGTAGAATTTGGCTGGTCCAGAGGTAGTTTATCTTTTGGTTATTCTGCCATAACTTTGTCCACTGCTGTTGCCGGACTACTTTGGAGTTTTATAGCTGACAAATATGGTACGCGTTGGATTGTACTTTTTGGCGCGTTAACTCTCGGTATTCCCCTCCTACTCCTCAGTAGAATGGAAACTATTACGGAGTTTTATCTTTATTATCTTCTTTTTGGTGCTTTTGGACACGCTGCTGTATCCAGCCCCTTATACGCCAATATTGGTCTGTGGTTTAAGAAAAATGTTGGATTAGCGCTTGGCTTAACTGTGGCAGGTTCGGCTTTTGGACAAGGAACCATACCTTATATAACACAATACCTTATAGATGAATACGGATGGAGCATGGCGTATTCAAAACTTGGGGTTGCTTATATGATTGCCGCGATTCCTATTGCTTTATTAGTGAGGGATTCCCCCTCACGGACAACAATAAAGTCGGAATTAGCACCAAATCAACGAGATGGTAAACCGTTTTTAGTTAAACCAAAAACCGCAATCGCATGGATCGCATTTGCAGTTATGTTTTGCTGCATCGCCATGTCAGCGCCTATTGTACATCTTGTTCCGTTGTTAACTGATTCAGGAATCAGCTCTGAAGAAGCTGTTACTATATTTTTATGCCTCATGATTACGGGAGCTTTTGGTCGTATAATAGGTGGTAAACTCAGCGATCAAATTGGAGCATTAAATAGTTATTTCTGCATGTCAGTAATTCAAACAATGGTTATTTTTACCTTTCCCCATTTAGAGAATATTACCATTATTTATCTGGTTTCAATGCTTTTTGGGTTATCATTCTCAGCTGTAATGGCGTCCTTTATCGTATGCGTCAGAATGATGGTTCCAGCGAGATTGCTTGCACGGGGAATAGCCGTTGTAGGAATGTTTGGTTGGTTTGGAATGGGGCTAGGAGGTTGGCAAGCCGGTTACATATTTGATATTACAGGCAACTACAATTGGTCTTTTGGACTGGGAAGCATCGCCGGAATTATAAATCTAGTTATACTTTTAGGATTCTATTATAAAATTAAACAACTTAATAAATAAGCAAAAAAAGCCGCTACAAATGATTTTGTAGCGGCTTTTTATGTATTAAGTTCTAATTAATGGTCTCTGCCATCTACACTTGAATGATGGAAATCACCAACTCGATAATCAGAAGTTGCCTCAACCATATGCTCCATTTTAGTAAAAATAACGGGGCCATTTTTACCGACGAGAACATTTTCTTCTAATCGACAAGTTTGAGGTAAGCCAGGATGACCAGCAAATGTCTCAATTGCAAAATACATATTTTCTTTAATCTCAGCTGGATACTTTAGTGAATAAGCACGTGACATCCACATTCCCTCGTATAGAGTAATTCCGAT
>JADHRD010000063.1 GCA_016777585.1 Rhodospirillales bacterium
ACCAAAGATATACATCATTGCAAGCGGATCAACAAAAACCGTAACCCCATCTTGATGAATTACTTCTTCTAAAGGCTTTTGTTCTTCAGCATACTCGACCAGATAGCTATGACCATTACAACCCATTGTTGTTACTCCTACGCGTAATCCTAAAACTGGTTTCTCTGATTTTCTAATCAGCGCCTTTACCCTTTTGACCGCGGCTTCTGTGAGTATAATAGCACCTTTTTGTGTATTAGTTTGATTCATGATAATTCCAAACAATTAAATTAAAACATTCCAAGAGCAAGTTTTGCGTCCTCAGACATTTTTTCCATATCCCATGCTGGATCCCACACCAAAAATACTTCCACCTCTCCAATTCCATCCACTGAGGCTGCTGCATCGGCAACCTGCTGAGGTAATATACCCGCAACAGGACAACCTGGCGCCGTAAGCGTCATTTCAATCCTTGTATTTCCTTTTTCAGCTATATCTAATTTATAAATAAGCCCTAACTCATAGATATCAACTGGGATCTCGGGATCATAAACTGTTTTCAAAGCTTCAATAACCAGCTCCTTATCAGCTATTTCAACGCCATCATCTAATATTGCTCCAGCTTTACCGACTAAGCCACCATTCTCTATTATATCTGGATCCAGACCACCATCCGTTGGCGCACCAAATCCGGGAGAGCCTGTCGGCCCATGGGGACCAATGCCTGGAGTATAACTCGGAGCCATATAATCGTCATCAGTATTCATTTTTGTATCCCAATCTTATTCACTCGAAGCAATTTCATCACCACGCACTGCTGCCTGCATTGCATGCCAGCCCAAGGTCGCACATTTTACCCTCATCGGAAACTGTTTTACACCTGACATGACCATTAATTTATCGATATCATCCTCAAATTCACTTGGCACTTCACTAATGTCTTCACCAGTGCACATTCTATGAAAAATACCAAACAAAATGTCAACTTGTTCTATACTTCTACCTTTAACTATGTCTGTCATCATTGAGGCGGATGCAATAGAAATTGCACATCCCCTCCCATCAAACCCTGCATCTTCAATGATATTATCTGCCCCGAGCTTAACAAAAATTGTAAGCTTATCTCCACATAGAGGATTATTGCCATTCGCCTCATAATTTGCATTCTGTGGTCGTGCAAAGTTGCGTGGATTTTTACCATGATCCAGTATTACTTCTTGGTATAATTCACGTAAATCATCTTCCATTAACCGAAAATCCCTTTCGCATATTTTAACGCATCAGCCAACTGATCAATATCACCTTCACTCGTGTACATTCCAAAAGAGGCCCTTGTAGTTGCTGGAACACCATAACGTTCCATCAAAGGTTGGGCACAATGATGTCCTGCACGAACCGCAACACCCTTACTATCAATTATTGTACTTATATCATGCGGATGGATATCATCCAACTCAAATGAGATAATACCTATTTTTTTGTCAGCATTACCAATTATTCTGAGCCCATCAATCTCAGCTAGACATGACGTTGCATATTCGAGCATGTGATTTTCATGCGTTGCAATATTATTAACGCCTATACTTGTAATGTAGTCTATGGCAGCAGCCAATCCAACAGCTTCAATTATTGGGGGTGTCCCAGCTTCAAATCTAGCTGGAGCATCCCGAAAAGTTGACTTTTCAAAGGTAACTATTTCTATCATATCGCCTCCACCTTCGTACGGCGGCATTGCATTTAATAAATCTAGCTTACCCCAAAGCACCCCAATCCCTGAAGGACCATAGAGTTTATGGCCCGTAAATGCATAAAAATCTGCATCTAAAGATTGCACATCGACGCCCTCGTGAACAATCCCCTGACAACCATCTATGAGAACTTTGGCATCAACTGTCTTTGCTAATTGAACAATTTTCTTGATAGGTACTATAGTACCAAGAACGTTAGAAACATGAGTAATCGCTACTAATTTTGTTTTAGGGCCTAAAATTTTTTCAAAGTCATCTAACAAAAAATTACCCGCATCATCGATTGGCGCTATTTTGAGTTCTATACCAACCGCATCCCTTAGTAATTGCCAAGGCACGATATTCGCATGATGCTCCATATGACTAATAACAACTTCATCGCCGGCTTTTAAAAAATTTCGGCCGTATGAATGGGCGACTAAATTGATCGCTGAAGTTACATTTCGGGTAAAAATAATTTCATCAGACGATTTAGCATTCATAAAGTCAGCCACTGTTTTGCGGGCATTTTCATAATTATCCGTAGCTTGTTGACTCAAAGTATAGGCGCCACGATGAACATTTGCATATTCATTACGATACGCATGATCCATCCTCTCTAAAACTTTAGAAGGCTTTTGTGCAGATGCGCCACTATCTAGGAATGATAGGGGATATCCATTACACTCTAAACTCAATGCTGGAAAATCATCTCTTATTGAGTCAATATTATAATCGTTAATATTAGGAGAAATCTTATTTTTAGTCTCAAAAACCATTCAAATCACCATCCAGTCTCTAATTTTCTTATGGAATACGTTTAAAATGGTCTGTTCTTGTATTCCGCTGAATGCCTCATTTAAAAAACCTTCAACCAATATGGCACGAGCATTTTTCTCGGATATACCTCGGGAACGTAAATAAAAAAGAGCCTCTTCATCAAGTTCCCCAGTAGTACATCCATGTGCACATTGCACATCATCTGCGTAAATTTCAAGTTGAGGCTTCGCATTTACTTCAGCTTTAGGTGACAACAAAAGGTTTTTGTTGCTCATTCGTCCGTCTGTCCCATCAGCACCTTCAGCCACAACAATTGAGCCCTGAAATACACCTCGAGCACTTCCATCTAATGCTCCCCGGTAATTCTCAACCGAAGTCGTATTTGGAACTAAATGTTCAATGCTTGTTGTATGATCCATATGCTGTTTATCACGAGCAATGTATACACCACTGAGACTAGTATTTGCCCGCTCTCCTGCACATGCTACATTAATCTCACACCTATTCAATCGACCCCCAGTTGATAAAACAAAACTATTATAATAAGAATAATCTTTTACCACCGCCCTCACCGACGATAAATTTATGCCATTAACTGCATCATCGAATACACGATAGTGATTAATCGTGGAATAATCCTCAGCTAGTATCTCTGTGGCACCATTTGACACATAAACCTCATCACCTATCCCAATGTGGCGTTCAATAATATTTATTTCTGCATTATTACGCGCTACAATAATATTTCGTGGATGATGACAAGTGGCATTACTTCCATTGGAAATATAAATAACCTCAAGAGGTTTAACCGATTTACAGTCTTCAACAACTATTGAACATCCATCTTCAATAAACGCGGTATTTAATGCAAATAAAGGATTGCCAGTAGTACTACCAATTTTCCCTAAATAATTGTGTATAAAATCAGAATTCACAAGTTCATCACAAAGAGGCGCTATTCGTATTCCCTGCCCCACATCAATTATTTTTGATAAATACTCTTGAAAGTAGCCATTAACAAAAACTAATTGATTAGTTTCAACTTCATTCAATAACCAAGATATTTGGTTCTTATTGACTACCACTTTTGGTGAACGTACGCCGGTAACTCCGTTCAATTGATTAAGATTGGTATATTTCCAATTTTCAATATTTGTATCAGGCAATCCATCTTTTATGAACGCGTTAATTCCATCTGAACGCAATGACTTTAACCAGGGTTTTGATTTAGAAAATTGCATTACTGATTGCTCATTAATGAGACTTCGGGTGATTTCAGCCACATGGGACATATTATGCTGCCGCCTCAGAGTAGGTCTCGTAACCATTTTTTTCTAATTCTAAAGCCAGATTTTTATCACCGGTATCCACTATCTTTCCAGACGCGAGCACATGCACAACGTCCGGAACAATATAGTCTAGCAATCTTTGATAATGAGTGATTACTAGCATACTCCGTTCACTCGATCGCAATGCTGTAACTCCCTCACCAACAATTCTCAAGGCATCTACATCTAAGCCGCTATCTGTCTCATCCAACACCGCCAGTATCGGATCTAAAACAGCCATCTGAAGCACTTCAGCCCTCTTTTTCTCGCCACCCGAAAATCCTACATTAACAGCGCGCTTTAGCATGTCGTCACTAATATTTAAGATTTTGGTTTGTTCTCGAACAAATTTTAGGAATTCCATGGCATCAAATTCTTTCTTACCCCTATATTTTCTTACGGAATTTACAGCCGCTTTAAGAAAATTCATCGTAGACACTCCAGGTATCTCGACGGGATATTGAAAAGCAAGAAAAATACCCTCACCCGCCCTTTTTTCAGGCTCCATATCCAACAAGTTTTTACCTTGATAGATAATGCTACCCTTAGTTACCTCATACCCGACCCTGCCTGATAAGACATAAGATAGGGTAGACTTACCAGCACCATTTGGCCCCATTATAGCATGCACTTCGCCAGCATTAATTTTGAGGTTTAGCCCTTTAAGGATTTCCGTTTCCCCTACGTTCACATGCAAATTATTTATTTCTAACATTCAAGTTTTCTCTCTTCCTTTAAAATACAAAAAATACCGCCAATCGATTATCCTACGCTCCCCTCTAAACTAATTCCAACTAACTTCTGAGCTTCTACAGCAAATTCCATCGGCAATTCCTGCAAAACATCTCGGCAAAAGCCATTAACGATTAGGGCAACAGCATCTTCTTCAGAAATACCACGCTGCCGGCAATAAAATAATTGGTCATCGGCAATTTTCGATGTTGTTGCCTCGTGCTCAACCTTTGCGGATTGATTGCGACTCTCGATATATGGTACAGTGTGCGCACCGCATTTTTTCCCGATCAAAAGTGAATCGCATTGTGTGTAATTTCTTGCCTCCTCAGCTTTTGGCATCATTTTTACGAGCCCTCTGTACGTACTCTGTGATCTACCGGCAGAGATACCTTTGGCAATAATCTTTGAACTCGTATTTTTACCAAGATGTATCATTTTCGTTCCAGTATCGGCCTGCTGACAGTTATTGGTTATTGCCACTGAATAAAATTCACCCACCGAATTATCTCCTTGCAAGATACAACTTGGATACTTCCATGTAATTGCTGAACCCGTCTCAACTTGGGTCCATGACACTTTAGAGTTTTTACCCCTACAAGCTGCCCGCTTAGTAACAAAATTATATATTCCTCCGACACCGTTCTCATCGCCTGGATACCAATTCTGAACTGTGGAGTATTTAATATCTGCGTCGTCAAGCAACACGAGTTCGACTACAGCCGCATGTAATTGATTCTCATCGCGCATTGGTGCCGTACAACCCTCAAGGTAGCTTACTTTTGATCCTTCATCTGCTATGATTAGTGTTCTTTCAAATTGCCCTGTGTTAGACGCATTTATACGAAAGTATGTTGATAACTCCATGGGACAATCCACACCTTTTGGAATATACACGAATGATCCGTCGGTAAAAACTGCTGAATTTAGCGTGGCAAAAAAATTATCGGAGTACGGCACTACGCTACCCAAATATTTCCTGACTAATTCCGGATACTCCTTTACTGCCTCAGAAATTGGACAAAAAATAATACCCTCTTTGGATAGAGCTTCTTTGAACGTCGTTGCAACAGAAACACTGTCAAAAACAGCATCTACGGCAACATTTTTGACTCCAGCCAAAACCTCTTGTTCATGCAATGGGATTCCTAATTTTTTATATGTCTCTAAAATTTCGGGATCTACATCGTCTAGAGTCTCGGGTCCGTCATCGCCTGATTTCGGCGCGGAGTAATAAAATGCATCTTGATAATCAATTTTTGGGTAACCCACTTTTGCCCAGTCGGGCTCTTCCATCCCCAACCAATGCTCATAAGCCTTTAGCCGCCAATCCAGCAACCAAGAGGGTTCATCCTTTTTTTTGGAAATAAAACGAATAATATCTTCATTTAACCCCTTCGGGGCTTGATCTACTTCGATATCTGTTACAAATCCAAACTTATATTTTTCTACCGTTTGAACCTGATCAAGTGTTTCTTTAACTGCTACCATTTTAATTTCTCTTTTTTATTCTGCTGCATTTATGAAAATAGAACGTCTACTGTTACGTATTTTTCTTACTTCCTCAATTAAACGGTCTCCCGCATAATTTATCTGGTCATCACTACTAAATCTACCCAATCCAATTCTCATACTGCTATCAATTTCTGAGTTAGACAGACCTATTTCTTTTAAAACGTATGAGGAATCTGAATTTGACGAACATGCCGACCCTGTCGAGAATGCAAGATCTGGGAGTGATGCTATCAAACTTTCAGCATCCACCTTATCGATACTTAGATTTAGATTTCCTGCTACTCGATGTTTCATGCAACCATTAATGTGAACGCCCGATAATTCTGAAGTTAACTTTTCCAATAATAAATCTCTTTTTCTTCCTATCGATATGGATTCGACTGCAAGCAAGTCAATTGCTAATTCACAAGTTTTGCCAAAACCAACGCACAAAGGTGTTGGCAGGGTTCCTGATCGGATACCTCTTTCTTGACCACCTCCACTAAACAGTGGCATTAATTTTACTTTGGGTGTCTTGCCTATATAAAGAGCACCGCATCCCATTGGCCCATATACTTTATGTCCTGTGATGCTCATCATATCAATATTCATTTTTTTTACATCAATAGGAATCTTTCCCAGTGCTTGAGCGCCATCTGAGTGAAAATATACTTTATTGCGGTGACATATCTCTCCGATCTCCGAAAGCGGTTGTATTGTTCCGATTTCGTTTTGAACTGCCATCACCGATACCAGCAGAGTATCCTTAGTAATAGCCTGTTCCAATTCTGTAATATCAATTAGGCCATCATGATTAACATTAAGATAAGTGGCCCTCATTCCTTCGTCAACTAAACTCCTAACACTCTCTAGCACACAGGGATGCTCTGTAACACAGGTGATAATATGGTCCTTTTTTTTACCGAATAATCGGGCAACACCCTTCAAAGCTAAGTTGTTTGCTTCGGTTGCTCCTGAGGTAAAAACTATTTCATCAGCGTTTGCACCAATAGAATTCGCTATTTGCTCTCTAGATATATTTATTGCCTCTGAGGCTTCCCAGCCAAAGTAATGACTATCTGAGTGCGGATTACCAAATTTATCTAAGAAGTAAGGCAACATAGCATCTAATACGCGCTGGTCCATTTGTGTCGTGGCATGGTTATCTAGGTAAACTGGTCTGTGCTCAAGTTTTCTCATCACGCCACTTCTCTCAGATTTCCCGAACCAACAACATCGGAAATTTTTTTCCATTGTTTTACGAAGTAATCAATTTCATCAATTGTGTTATTATATCCTAAACTAACCCTAATTGCCGAGGATGCTTCTGATTCTTTAACTCCCATGGCTCGCAAAACATGCGAGTTTTGGACTTTCCCAGAGGAACATGCAGAGCCCGCACTAACCATAATACCAGCTAGATCAAACTTCATAATCTGGGTTTCCGCAAGAACTCCAGGCATTGATATACACGACGTATTTGGGATGCGTTGCGATTGCTGGCCATGAATGACAGCATTTGGCGCAATTTTTAATATTTTGCATTCCAGTTCATTGCGAAGTAGTTCAATACCTTTATTTCTATCTAAGTCGGCCGCAAGCTCTGCAGCTAAACCAAAACCGACAATCCCGGGCACATTTTCCGTCCCAGGGCGATAACTACGCTCTTGTCCTCCCCCAAAAAAATGGGCATCAAGGTCAAATTTTTTATTCAGGATTAGAGCTCCCACTCCCTGGGGACCGCCTATTTTATGGGCTGATAGGCTTAATGCATCAACCCCCAAGATACCCCAGTCAAGATTAACCTTTCCACAAGCCTGAATAGCATCAGTATGGACAAATGTATCAAAAGGCTGAGACAATCTCACAATTTCTTCTATTGGTTGAATGACGCCGGTCTCATTGTTCGCAAGCATAACCGATACAATATTGGGGGAGTCTTTAACTCGAAGTAGTTTCTCTAGAGTCCCCAATTCAACGCACCCACTCTCATTAACTGAGATTTTTTGATGTAATTTGTCTGTTTGCAGAATTGAGTCATGTTCAATCGCCGATATGAGACAGTGGTCTCTATTAATACCGTCAATAACCAAATTATTTGCCTCGGTTCCCCCGCTCGTAAAAATCACTTGCTCAGGCGTTGTTTTAATCAATGTTGCAACCCTATCTCTCGATTGCTCTATTAATTTTCGCGCATTACGTCCCGACGAATGCATTGATGAAGCGTTACCACATAGCTTCAACGCGCATATCATAGCATCCATAACCGGCTTTTTCACCGGAGCCGTTGCGTTATGATCAAAATATATTTTTGGGTTCATAGTTTTTCTACGCTAATCCAATGCCCCTAGTTCAGAACTTTGGGACGAAATTCCGGAAGTTCTCAAGGAACAATTGCTAACCAAAAAAGAACCTTTATTTAAGCTCTGCACCCTTTGGTTAACTACGTCGTCAAGAGAGACAGAGCTCAAAAAACTTGAGATTTGATTTCCAAGCTCTGACCATAAGTCATGGGTGAGGCATCTGGTATTATCAACACCACAGCCATGAGAAGAATTATCTTTGCATCGGGTGGTCTTTATAGACTCATCAACAGCTAATATTATATCAAGAACTTTTATTTGCTTCGCTGCCCGAGCCAGAATATATCCACCACCTGGACCTCGAATCGATTTTACTTGGGATCCTTTACGTAACTTTCCAAAGAGTTGTTCCAGATACGAAACAGAAATGTTCTGCCTCAAGGAAATATCCAGGATACTGACGGGCTTGGTGGTTCCAGATTGTGCTAGATCAACCATGGCCATCACCGCATATCTGCCTTTAGTTCCTAATTTCAATAAACCTACTCCCTAAATTACTCACTGGCTTGATATCTATAATGCCTTCCTATCCTTGGGCCTTTTTACATCAACATTTGAATCTAAAAGTCTTTTATTTTCTGCGACCTCACCCTCGAGCTGTATTATTTTCTCACCAAGAAAGTTAAGCTGATTACGAAGGCTTTCAAAACTTCTTGCAATTGGGTCGGGCAAACCTTCGGTGGGTGTACCATAAGCACAGAATTCATCGTCTAAAGATTTATCGCGGCCCATAACAATTTTTGCAGGTATCCCAACAACTGTCGCTCCTGTAGGTACATCTTCCAGCACCACTGCATTAGCCCCAACCCTCGAAGAATCTGAAATTATTATTGGCCCTAAAATCTGAGCCCCTGAACCCACAATTACTCCATTACCAAGGGTTGGATGACGTTTACCTGTTTCAAGGGATGTGCCTCCCAGTGTAACTCCTTGGTAAAGTGTAACGTCATCACCAACTTCGGAAGTTTCACCGAGTACAACCCCCATTCCATGATCAATAAAAAAACGCCTCCCAATGGTCGCCCCGGGATGAATTTCTATACCAGTTATAAATCTGCTGAAATTTGATATAAACCGGCCCAAAAGAAAATAATTTCTCCGCCAAGCAGCATTTGCAAAACGATGCAGCACCAATGCATGATATCCAGAATAGCACAATATTACCTCAATTTTTGAACGTGCAGCCGGATCTCTTTGCATGAATGACTCGACGTCCTCTAAAAGTCTTGTAAAAAATTTATGTATCACCGCTTAAAATCCGTGCATTATTCAAAATTTAGTATTACAAACTGATCCGAATTTAATTAATTCAATAAACCTGTTTACTATACCATTTACATCTTAATCCCAAATATAGTATTCGCAGTAAATTAGTCAAGTATTCTTAGCAACAACAAATACAAGGGTAAAAATGCCAAATATAATTTTTAATGGGCCCGATGGAAGATTAGAGGGTCGATATCACCAGAGCAAGAAATCCGATGCTCCCATTGCTATTGTCTTACACCCTCATCCGCTTCACGGTGGCAATATGAATAATCGAATAATTTATAATATGTTTCATGCGTTTGTAGAGCAGGGGTTTTCTGTTTTACGTTTCAATTTTAGAGGAGTTGGAAGGTCCCAAGGAACTTTTGACGGTGGTATTGGTGAGCTGAGTGATGCTGCCTACGCATTTGACTGGATGCAACAATTCAATAGAAATAGCCCCTACTGTTGGATTGGTGGTTATTCTTTTGGGGCATTAATATCAATGCAATTAATGATGAGGCGACCAGAAATAATGGGCTTTATATCCATATCACCACCCGCTAATACCGAAGATTTTTCCTTCCTAGCGCCCTGCCCCTCATCAGGTTTAATTGTACATGGTGAGATTGATGATTTAATTCCAATTGAAACGACTTCAAAACTAGCAACAAAGTTAAATACACAAAAAAATATCGAGGTTGAATTCGCCACGATAAAAGGTGCTAATCATTTTTACAAAAATAAAATTAATGTGCTCAAAAATGAGGTAGTTAAATACTTAGATACGTCTCTTTCCAAAACATTATTAGAGCCAAAGAAAAAAATAACATCAAGGAAAAGAAAATAACTTTCTAAGCGAGAGGATTATTAACGACACCACCTGTCATAGCCTCTGAAACTCCGGTGGTATTTGGAAAGCTGATGGGGAGGTCAAGTATAGACCTAACTGCAAGAAAAGCAAAGGCTTGAGCTTCCAGAGCGTCAGCATTCCAACCCAGTCTATTCACAGGCAATACATCACAATTTAGAGCTTCTGAAATTGCGCTAATTAAAACTGTATTATGACTTCCACCACCCGATACATACCATTTATCCACTGACTGGGGGAAATACTCTCGGGATTTAGAGATAGACTGCGCAATAAACTCAACAACCGTAGCCAGCGCATCTTCAACTTTGCACTCTACCAGATCTCCATAATCAAAATTATTACGATCAAGTGTCTTTGGAGGCGGACTCTCAAAAAAGGAATGAGCCAGAAATTGTTCAAGGATTGATCTATTTATAACGCCGGATTGAGCTATCTTGCCATCATTATCAAAGCTCAGACCTAGTCGTTGGAAAACAATATCATCAAGCGGCGCATTCCCCGGCCCTGTATCAAAAGCTATTAGCTCTTGGTCATCTATGTAAGTTACATTTGAGACGCCTCCAATATTGATTACAGCCACTGGCTTTTTGATATCTTTCGCTATAGTCTGGTGGTAAATAGGAACCAAGGGTGCACCCTGTCCGCCATTCTCAACATCAGCAACTCTAAAATTATTAACAACTATGCGATCAAGTAGTTTAGCTAACAGATATCCATCTCCAATTTGAAAAGTTAATTTTTCTTTCGGATTGTGGTAGATAGTTTGACCATGAAAACCTATCACATCAATATCTGATTTTGATATATTATTAGCCTTCAAAAAATTAAATATAACATTTGCGTGAATAACCGTAAGCTCCTCCTCCAACGCCTTAGGAACGGATGTCTTACCCAATTGATTAAAGAGACGTTGTTTAAATTGGGCCTGATACGGAACTGAACTAAATGGACCTGTCGATATTATCGAAAAGCCATCACTTGTTAGAAGAGCTATATCAACACCATCTAGTGACGTCCCACTCATTAATCCAATCGCTGTAAAAATTTTATCTTCTGTCATTTCACTAAGCCAGTTTAATTTTAAACACTTTAATCATAAAGAATAGATATTAATTTTTTGTTCTAAAGACAGGCATTAACATTTTTTGCTAAAAATCTAAATTAGCGGCTTTATGCTTAAAAAAGCTTGATTTAGTTCTAATGCATCAGTAGTGATTTGGGCATGAATGAATATACATCCGACTTTCTGAAAGAAATCACGAGACGTGGTTTTTTCCATCAATGCACTGATATTGAGGCTCTAGACCAAAAGGCAAGTCGTCAAATCATTCCAGCTTATATTGGCTTTGATTGCACAGCTGAAAGCCTACATGTTGGCTCCCTTTTACCCATAATGTTGCTCCGCTGGCTTCAAAGAACAGGCCATAAACCAATTGTTCTTATGGGCGGGGGCACTACAAAAGTGGGAGACCCTTCAGGAAAAGATGAAAGCCGACCGCTTTTAACAGATGAGGTAATAAATAAAAATTTAGATAGTATAAAGAAAATATTCTCAAAATATTTAAAATTTGGAAATGCACCAACTGATGCAATTATGGTGAATAATGATGATTGGTTAAAAAATTTAGATTATATTGATTTCCTCAGAGAATATGGCCCTCATTTCACAATTAATCGAATGTTGGCATTTGATAGTGTAAAACTTCGGCTCGAGAGAGAGCAGCCTCTTAGTTTTCTAGAATTTAATTATATGATCCTACAAGCATACGACTTTCTCGAACTATCTAGGCGTTCAAACTGTGTAATGCAAATGGGAGGGTCAGATCAATGGGGCAATATCATTAACGGTGTTGAACTTGGTCGGAGAATCGATGGAAAACAACTATTTGGTTTAACAACTCCACTTATGACTTCATCTTCAGGTGCAAAAATGGGCAAAACGGCAGAGGGAGCTATTTGGCTCGATAATAAATTACTGCCGGCCTACGACTTCTGGCAATACTGGAGGAATACAGAAGATGAAGATATTGGAAAATTCTTGCGCCTGTTTACTGAACTGCCCATAAAAGAAATTGAGAGCTTGGAGAAACTCAAAGGTGCTAACGCAAATGAGGCCAAGAAGGTGCTAGCCAATGAGGTAACGAAATTATGCCATGGGCAAGACGCCGCAACACTCTCAGCAAAAACAGCCATGGAGACATTTGAAGGGTTTGGAACGAGCCAGGATTTACCAGCGTTTAAAATTCATAAAAATAAACTTCAATCTGGAATTCCAGCTTTTGAACTTTTCAAATTGGCCTTTGATATATCGGGCGGTGAAGCAAGACGCTTGATAAAAGGAAAAGGTGGAAAAGTAAACGATAGTATAATTGATGATGAACTAAAAATGATATCAAATCACGATTTAGCTGATGATCGGGTAATAAAATTATCAATCGGGAAAAAACGGCATATACTCATTCGCCCAATAGATTAGTTTTGTGACGGAGCACTCTCAGGGTTATCAAATATTCGGAAAAGGTTCCTTAATAATCCAGGAGCAACCACAGATAATGGATTACTGGAAATTTGAGGCTCTTTTGGACTACCCCTCATAGTATAATTTGCGGCAAATATCCCGCCATCTTTCTCTCCACCAGAGAATAATGTTCCAATTATTGGAATTCTAGTTAAGGCAGTATTTAATGCATACATTGGTACTATTGTGCCTCGTAAATCCATATTCTCGGTGTAGGTGTTAAGCGTTCCGGTTGCAGTAAGACCTAACGACAATCCAGAGACAGATGCACCTTTTATTTTTATGATTTCATCCTGGCTTACAAACGGCGCATATAGTTTTGCAAAGCCTAATCCAATCCCCTGAAGATTCTCCAGTATTCCCGTGATTGAGGCAACATTGAGTAACTCGGCCAAAATAGGGGCATTAATTACGCGAAAATCATCAATCCTAACATGACCAGAGAACTTACTGTAAGGGGACATACCATTATATTTGCCGTTAAGAGAAAAAGTTCCTCCTATCAAATCATCGTAATAATCAAAAACTTTTAACAATGACCCCGCATCATTAGATGATATGTACAAATATCTTTTCCCATCCTTTGGGGTTAAGGATACTTTTAGCTTCTTTGCACCATCTAAACGGGCCTCAAGATTAATATCAGTCCAAACCAAACCATCAAAAGACAGGACTCCATTTACGTTCTCCAATCTCTTACCATCATAAATTTCAGCGTTATCAATGTTAAGCGATAAAGTATACATGCCCTTTCTTTTGTTTGTATTTTGCTCATCTTTAGTTGCCAACCACTGGATTAAATCAATACTTTTACCAGAAATATCTATATCCCAACCACCTTTAAAATTGATCGGCTTAGGAGCCATTATTGCTCTAATATTTGTTCTCCCAAACACTAATCGATTTACTGATATCTTTTTTATACCACCATCATTCTTAAATGATAATTTCCCCTTGAAGTCTAATCCCCCACCTTGGACTAAAATACTAGGAATACTAATAAACTTGTTACCTTTGAAAGACGCTAATAAAGTAGCGTTAGCTTGAACTTTTCGCGATTTCCTCCAATTAAATCTCGGCAAATACATATCAGTATCTTTTAGGTCGAAGTAGGCCGTTAGTTCGCCATATCCAGATCTTTTTTCCAGAACATTTAGCCTTACCCCGACTTTTCCTGTTATAAATTCGTCAGTAAAAGGAATAAAGTCTAGCCCTAGATTTTTTGCCCATATTTTATCAACAAGCTTAGAAATAAAGGAATATTTTCGAGCATAAGCATTGTTATCGAGAAAATATTCCTCCCATACGACATCTGTTTTAGCCCCCCCAAGATTACCAGAACCCGTAATTTTCATCGACTCGTTATCGGCAATCAAATTTAGATCACCCTTTAGAAACTCAAGGTTGAACGGT
>JADHRD010000064.1 GCA_016777585.1 Rhodospirillales bacterium
TGTACTCAAAGCGGATTTTCCCCGGACGTGACATATAGAGTTTGCCACTAGCTATTTCCCCGTTAGTCGCAACTTGCAGAAAGTCAGCACGAAGTGTTTTAATCTCATTTAAATAGGCATTAATTCGTTCGATAGCTGAGAATTTTTTTGAATCTATACCCACCCTTTGGTTCTGGGCACCGAGTGTATCTGTTCGAGCAATGAAAAATATAATAAAAAAAAAGAAAAAAAATATTATCGGTTTCAATTTAAGCATTGGAAAAGGAGCTGACTGTTAGAGGGTTAAATACTTATTTATACAAACACATGTCCCTGACTATATATTAACATAATAAATATAATAGAAAAGCGTGCTAATGTGCGCCGATCAAAACCTCACGACGGCCTACTCGGTCAGCCTTACTTATTACCCCCTCTGCTTCCATTTGTTCAATAATTCGAGCGGCTCGATTATAGCCTATTTGTAATCGCCGCTGTATTAAACTAGTGGAGGCTTTTCCTTCTTGTGCAACAATTGAGACAGCTTGATCGTACAGGCTATCTTTGTCGTTTGATTTTGTATCCGACGTGCCATCAGTTTCCTCATCAAGTTCTTTGGTTACAGCATCAACATATTCGGGGTTACCCTGACTTTTAAGATGTTTAACAACATTTTCGACTTCATCATCACTTACAAAGGGTCCGTGAATTCTAGTAATGTGTCCTCCACCGGCCATATAAAGCATGTCACCTTGACCAAGAAGTTGTTCAGCACCTTGTTCTCCGAGTATGGTGCGGCTATCGATCTTTGAAGTTACTTGAAAACTAATTCTTGTAGGAAAGTTGGCTTTTATTGTTCCAGTAATTACATCTACCGATGGTCTTTGAGTTGCCATTATTAAGTGAATCCCGGCTGCACGAGCCATTTGTGCTAGGCGCTGTATTAGAGCCTCGATATCTTTTCCAGCAACCATCATTAGATCAGCCATTTCATCGACAACAATAACAATCAATGGGAGAGGGTCAGTGCTTAGAGCTTGATCTTCATAAATGGGTTTGCCACCCTCATCAAAACCGGTTTGTACTCTTCGTTTTATTTCTTCTCCTCGTTTCCTGGCATCTTTAAGCCGTGAGTTGTAACCAGTAATGTTTCTCACACCCATTTGAGACATTAGTCGATATCGATCCTCCATTTCGCGCACCGCCCATTTTAGAGCAACGACTGCCTTTGTTGGTTCAGTAACAACTGGTGCCAATAAATTTGGAATCCCATCATAAACTGAGAGCTCCAACATTTTTGGATCCACCATAATGAATTTGCAAGCCTCTGGATCAAGGCTATATAGTAGGGAGCAAATCATCGTGTTTATTGCCACAGATTTTCCAGATCCGGTAGTACCAGCAATTAGTAGGTGAGGCATAGCCGCCAAGTCCACTACAATAGGTGACCCGCCTATATCTTTACCAAGAACTAACGGAAGTTGAGACTTTGATTTTTTATAGGTAGTTGATGCGAGGATCTCTCTAAAATATACCATATCTTTTTTGAAATTTGGAAGTTCAATTCCAATAACAGACCGGCCTGGAACAACAGCAATTCGTACTGATAATGCAGACATTGATCGTGATATATCATCAGAAAGGCCAATGACTCTAGATGTTTTCGTGCCTGGTGCTGGCTCGAACTCATATAGCGTTACAACAGGCCCAGGGCGTACTTTTACAATCTCGCCTTTTACTCCAAAGTCACCCATTACAGTCTCGAGTAAGCCAGCATTTTTCTTAAGACTTTCTGTGTCGGTTGTATCAATTTGCTTGGAAGCGGGTGGAGCCTCTAGGAAGTCTAGCAGGGGTAATTGATAAGTGGCAGAATCCGGTAGAATTAAACTGCCCTGGCTAGCTTCGGCCGCATCATTTCTATTAATTTTTTTGCTGGATTGGGTTTCAACAACTGCGGTGCTTTTTCCAGTTCCCGCAAAATCTTTATCATTTAAGCTAGGTTTTCGAATTTCCAGTGCCGCACCATTTTTATTATCAGTTTCTATATCTTCTTTTGAATCAAACTCTGGATCGAGCCGCAGTCTTTGGGTGTTATTACTCTCAAAAGCCTTTTGTTTTAAGGTATTTAGCTTTTTAAAAATATATTTACTAGAGGTAACAATTGCTTTTAGAAAACCCCACCCATCATTTCGATCTAATCCACTCGTGTAAATTAAAGCAATAATAGAAATTGGGACGCTTAAAAGTATAGGATAAAAACCGCTATTTGTAATTTTCAAATCATTTAATAAAAGCAATAGTTGTTGAAACAGCACTGCGCCACTTGCGCCACCAACGCCTGAGCGTAAAGGCCATTCTTCAGGAGGGGAGATTTGAGAAACTATCATTGACGAGAGGAGTAAAGTGAAAATTAGCCCTAAACTACGTAGCCAGATGTGTTCAAGGCTCTTGCGAACTATTAGCCGCCAACCCCAAGCATAAAAAATTATAATCGGCAAGGCTGCCATCGCTCCAAATAATTGTAACAAAAAATCGGACGAATATGAACCAAAAATACCGATCATATTCTTTGTTATTCCTCCAGATGCGCTATTTAATGAGGGGTCGCTGGGGTAATATGTTGTTATTGATAACACTAATAAAGTGCCAATGGTTAACAGCCCTAGTCCAAAAAATTGATTAAGACACTGCTTCAACCGCGCTACAAAAGCTTTGGGTAATATCGGGCCTTTAAATATAAGGTTATCTAGCGATTTTTTACCTGAGCGACTATTGGATGATTTAAAATCTACCATTCCCAAGTTCTAATAAAAACGTCTTTATATAATGTTAATAAAACAAGCTAAGGCACTGATTTTATAAATTAACCAAGTGTTTTGAGAATGCGTTTCAAAGCATCTTCAATAATACTCCGGTCGTGTACTAACGCAACTCTTATAAAAGCTGTTCCCGGATTGTCGCCTTTGTTATTAGGTTTAGCTAGAAACGAACCAGGTATTACTCTAACTCCGGAATTTTCCCATAAAGCTATAGCTGCGGTTTCACCATCACCTACGTTTAACCATAGATAAAAGCCACCTTCTGGCCTGTAGTAACCTAAATAGCCAGATAAAATTTGGTCTGCGCAGTCAAACTTCTCATTATAGAGAGAGCGATTCAACTCCACGTGTTTATTATCGCGCCATAATGCTGCCGATGCTGCTAGTAACGGTGTTGGCAGTGATGCTCCTCCATAATTACGAAGCATTTTATATTTTTTAATAAGAGATTTATCTCCGGCAATAAAACCTGAGCGCAAGCCCGCGGCATTAGATCTTTTGGAGAGCGTATGAAAAACAAGAACATTTTTCAAATTACCTCCCAAGTTTTGGCATGCTTGGAGGCCTCCAGGGGGTGGAAGTTGGTGATAAATTTCCGCATAACACTCATCGATCGCTAAAACAAAATCATATTTTTGTGCTAGCTTTATTGCATTTTCGAGGTATTCAATATCGGCTACAGTACCTTGTGGGTTCGATGGAGAACACAAGAATGCCAGCGCAGTTCTTTTTAGTGTGGCTTCATCTAAAGAGTTTAGGTCGGGCAAGAATTCTGTTTCTTTCGTTGCGGGCAAATAAATAGGGTCGGCTTCATTCATTAAAGTCGTACCGATATAAACTTGATAGAAAGGATTGGGAATTAAAACAGCTGGTTTAGCACGATTTTTTTTTCTTGGTATGGAAATGTCACCCAGCATATAAAGAGCTTCCCGTGTACCTGATACCGCCACAATATTTTCAGAGGCTACTATGATTGATTTGTTAAGTTTATATCTTTGTTGTAACCAATCTGAAATAGCTTGTAGAAGATCGGGTGTTCCAGCAATAGGTGGATACTGAGTCCAGTAGTCTTGGTATTTATTTACAGTTTCAGATATAATTTTTGGCGCTGGATGTTGGGGTTCTCCAAGGGACATTATAATTTGTGTTTGATTTCTTGGAGGCTCTATGTCTTTTAACAAAGACCTCAATTTATCAAAAGGGTAGTCTGTCAGTGTATCAAGGCTGGGGTTATACATTTTAATTAATTATCAAATTATGTTTAAATCTAATGAAAATATATTTAGATCAATTAATCTAGTTAAAGCCAGCTAATGTGGCAAGTAACGAAAACTATAACCGCCGTTATAAAGCATTTTCTCCCCGCTCACCAGTCCTTATTCTAATAGCATCGGTTAGTTCGTAAATAAATATTTTTCCATCGCCTATATTCTCTGAGCCAGCCTCTTTCATGACTGTTTCTACAACTTTTTCTTGTAACGAATCTGGAATGGCAACCTCAATTTTTATTTTAGGTACAAAATTGATAGCGTATTCTGCCCCTCTATAAATTTCTGTATGGCCCTTTTGTCTCCCAAACCCAGAAACCTCACTTGTTGTGAGACCCTCAACGCCAACATCCATGAGTGCGCTTCGCACTCCATCAAGTTTGGATGGTTTTATGATTGCAACTATGAATTTCATCGTCAAATCTCCTTTATAAAGAAAGTTAGAGGTCGTAGCTTCGTTCTCCATGGTATGTGATATCTAAACCGTCGGTTTCATCTTCATCCGAAACCCTGAGTCCAACAAAAAACTGGGTAATTTTTAAAAGAATGAAAGCGGCAATACCGGCCCAAACTATTGTTACACCAGTTGCGATTAATTGCCCCAAAAATGCTGTTCCCATAGAAACACCCTCGGGCAACCCCACTCCACCAAGACTTTTATCCGCAAAAAATGCAGTTAGGAGTATCCCGAGTATCCCACCGACTCCGTGCACTGCAAACACGTCTAGTGAATCGTCAATTTTCCAACTATTTTTTACAAGACTAATCATATAAAAGCAGACAATTGCTGCAAGTGCACCATATACGATTGCACCAGCGGGTCCAACAAACCCCGATCCTGGGGTAATTGTGGCAAGGCCCGCGATTGCACCAGTTGCTATTCCGACCAGGCTCGGCTTGCCAAATTTAAAGTATTCAATAAGTGACCACGTCAAGCATGCAGTTGCCGCTGAAATATGTGTTACAGTTAAGGCCATTCCTGCAGTTCCATTGGCGGCTAGCGCTGAACCGGCATTAAAACCAAACCAACCTACCCATAACATGGCAGCGCCGATCATTACCAGGCCGGGGCTATGGGGGGGATGTAAATCGTTTGGGAAGCCCTTTCGACTGCCAAGAAACTTAGCAATTATCAGTGCAGCTACCGCTGCATTAGCGTGAACAACCAAACCACCTGCAAAATCCATTGTAGCGTAACCTTCGAGAGATTTGCTAGCCCATCCTAGGTCACTCAACAAACCACCTCCCCAGATCCAATGGGTCGATGGTGCATAAACAAAAACAACCCACAGCGTGCTGAAAAGCACCACAGCACCAAATTTTATACGTTCGACGTAGGCCCCTACAATTAAAGCGGGTGTAATGATTGCGAATGTCATTTGAAACATAAAAAAAACGTTTTCCGGAATATCCCCGGATAACGTGCTTATATCAGAACCAGACAGAAATGATTTAGACAATCCGCCCCACCAAATATTATTAGAGCCAAATGCTATTGAATAACCAACAACCACCCAGACAATTGATGCCAAGCAGCAAATTGTAAAACATTGCATCAGAACAGACAGAAAGTTTTTTGATCTTACTAAGCCTCCATAAAATAATGCTAAACCTGGCATCGTCATAAATAATACCAAGGCAGTCGCCGTAATGATCCAAGCCGTGTTTCCTCGACTAAGTGTGTCGGCAGCTTGGGCGCTATTGGGTAAAAATATTGTAATTGCAAAAATAATTTGAAAAAAAAGCTTAGATAACTTTGAAAATCTTAATAAAAAAGTCATTCTGTCCTCCGATAATTCAATTTACAAGTCGCCCAGATGGACGAAACCGTGTACGCCACATGATATGTTACTACAGATATATACAATTTCTATGCCGAAGAATTGGATAACTTTAATTTATAATGAAATTTCAATAGCTTATGCGACAAGCACCAATTATCTTGGAGTGGCAAGGCTTCAAAACACTGCCTAATAAAGAAGCAAATACAAATAATTGACTTAATTTAATGCATAAATTGGGTCGTTCCAAGGCGTGGCTTTCTTGAAACGACCCTTATAAATGATAGGTTCGGAGGACATTACCAAACGTATCATTTATTTGAATACTCCTAACACAAAATTTATTGAATAGACTCACCATGTTGACTGAGATCTAGCCCTTCGGCTTCAGAATCATGATCCACTCTAATACCAATGGTTTTATCAAGGATAAAAATGATTACGGCGGTAGCTATTGCGCTCCAAAGTATTGTAGCGATGATACCATAAAATTGGGTGCCAATTTGCGCTACATTACCCTCTATGGCTCCAGCTGTTCCTCCTATTGCTTCGACCGCGAAAACCCCTGTTAGAATTGCACCAGTAATTCCACCAAGTCCATGAACAGCGAAGACGTCTAAGCTATCATCATATCCAAGTTTATGTTTAAGAGAAGTTGCTCCCCAGAAGCAGACAAGCCCCGATAAGATTCCGATCGCTAATGCGCCTTTTGGCCCAACAAAGCCAGCTGCCGGAGTTATGGCAACCAGTCCAGCGACTGCGCCGGAAACAACGCCTAATACCGTGGGCTTTTTATGTGTTGCCCATTCCATGAACATCCAAGCCAAGCCTGCCGCTGCCGCCGCAATCTGAGTGACGACCATAGCCATCGCTGCCCCGCCATTCGCGCCTAGAGCAGATCCCGCGTTAAATCCAAACCAGCCAACCCACAGCAATGAACCTCCAATAACGGTGAGAACTAAATTATGGGGCGCAAGGTTTTCCACCCCGTAACCCTTGCGCTTTCCAAGCATAATGCATGCAACTAGTGCCGCGATACCGGAATTAATATGAACCACTGTGCCGCCGGCAAAGTCCAAGACGCCAGCATCGCCCAAAAAACCACCGCCCCAAACCCAAAAGGTTACAGGCGAATAAACCACTATCGACCAAAGGCCAACAAACCATAACAAAGCCGAGAATTTCATGCGTTCAGCAACAGCTCCGGTGATCAATGCAGCGGTAATAATTGCAAAAGTCATTTGGAATACTACAAATAGCGAATCTGGGATCGTACCATTTATCGCTTCAACTGCTAAATGATCCAGAAAAGCTAGGTCCAAGTTTCCTATGTATAAATTAGAACCCTTTGAAAATGCAAGACTATAACCAACAACCATCCAGATCACAGAAATTAAACAGGCAATTGAAAAACTCTGCATTAGAACTGATAATACATTCTTTTTTCTAGCCATGCCGCCATAAAACAGAGCGACCCCTGGTATTGTCATAAGTAGAACTATTGCTGTTGATGTAAGAAGCCACGCTGTGTCACCAGTATCTAATGCTGGCCTGCCATCAGACGCCAAAGACACATAAGGTATGAATGCGATGCCGGCTCCAAATAAATAGCCAAATAGATTTATGCCACTAAATTTACTCATTTATATTACTCCTAGTTGTTTAAAGTACCTTGTTGTCAATCTCTCCAGTTCGGATATGCGTGGTATTATTAAGGTTTAGAGCGAAAATTTTTCCGTCTCCAATTCTGCCGCCAAACCTCCTTATCTAAACAAGAAACGTGCCAAAATATTTTATACAATAATTTCAGTGGTTTAATAAAATTAAGCGAACTATTTTAGCAAACAATGCCTATTTTATATACATTTTTTAATTCTATATAAAAAACGCATATAAATTAACCATAATTCTTGCTGGACATTTTTAGTTGCTAGGTGCAATCCTTGTGTATGAAAAAATACTTGGAGACGGATGTTTTAATAGTAGGCCGTGGTATGGTTGGCGCCACAACCGCCATTGCACTCGCGCGGGCTGGTTTTAATAGTATAATTATTGATCAAGTTAAACCATCAGATCAAAATATAAAAACTTATGATGGAAGGGCTTCTGCGATAGCCTCAGCCTCAAAAAAAATGCTTGAGCAGTTGGATATATGGGATCGTTTAGGGGAAAATTATACACCCATTTTTGATATAAGGGTGAGTGATCAATCTTCAAAACACTTCCTTCATTATGAACGCCATGTTCTGGACAGCAAGCCTCTTGGCTTTATGGTGGAGAACCGGCACTTCCGATACGCAGTTAATAATGAGTTAGAGTCTCTAGAACCCATAACACCCATATCTAATGTTAAAATTGAGACTATTCGAAGAAACAATGAGGGTGTTTTTGCAGCGCTTACTAATCAGCAGACCATTAAATCTACTTTGATAGTTGGTGCGGACGGGCGGCAATCTCAAGTGAGGACGGATGCCTCAATTGCTCTCACCCGCTTTGACTATAAACAGACTGGAATAGTGCTTACTGTCGAACACGAACATGACCATAACAATATAGCACATGAGCATTTTTACTCGGGTGGACCATTCGCTATCTTACCTATGAAAAATGAAAGTGGGAAAAATATAAGATCATCAATTGTTTGGATTGATAAAACGGAACAGATTTTGAAAATATTGAAACTACCAGACAAGCAATTTAATTCTATACTAAACCAAAAGTTTGGTGATTTCCTGGGACGTATAATCGTTGTTAGTTCAAAATGGACTTACCCTCTTTCCTTTCAGTTTGCAGACAAATGCATTGATGAAAGATTGGTTTTGGTTGGTGACGCTTCACACGGCTTACATCCTATTGCTGGGCAGGGATTTAACATGGGTCTGCGTGATGTAGCGGCGTTGGTTGAAGTTATTACAAATAACGCCAGACTAGGTTTGGATATTGGGGGATTTGCGACCTTGAGAGAGTATGAAACTTGGAGACGTTTTGACAACACTTCAATGCTATTTTTTACTGATACACTTAATCGGCTTTTTTCTAATAACATTTTACCTCTAAAGGTTATTAGACAACTTGGTTTATCAATTACTAATAATTTAGGCCCGCTAAAAAAATATCTAATGCTATACGCTATGGGAGAAGTCGGCGATTTACCAAAACTCTTAAAAGGTCAATCTTTGTAGGTCTCCATCTCTTTTTTTCTACTTAAGTGATCGGGCCTCATCAAGCAACATTATTGGAATTCCATCCCGGATTGGGAATGCTAGTCTAGCAGCCTTGCTCACTAACTCTTGGTTACCTGCATCATAGATCAAGGGGCTTTTCGTTAAAGGACAGACTAGTATTTCCAAAAGATTTTCGTCGAAAGTATTTTGCATGATATAATAATATTCCTAATGTTTTGTAGCCACGCTCTCTCCTGTCGCTAATTCCATCTCAATTAATGAGTTGATTATATCGACCATTTGATCAAAATTAACAGACTCCAAAATCGCCTGCTTTTCTGTATTACCAAACGGAAGCATCATTCCAATTGACGCAATTAATCTCCTGTCTTTTGTTTTTGCGAGCTCTTTCCACTCTAAGGCGACTTTCTTTTCTTCAAGATAGTTTTCCAATACATTTGTTAGTATATTTCTACCCTTAACCGCCTTATAAGGATCGTAGTCATCTTTAAAATCCTCATACTGCGCTCTTATACTGCGGTAGGGAAATTGATTTTCAAGTTCATTTTTAATTTTAAATCTAGCAACACCTTGGAGCGTGATGAAAATTCGGCCATCATCCATTTCTGAAAAAGATATTATACGGCCCAGGCAACCTATATGGAACAATGTGGCTTCATTCGTGCCAGCATCTTTAATTTCCTCATTAGGTTGAACCATTCCAATTAAGCGAGATTCACGTATGCTATCCATGACCATTTTGACATACCTGTCTTCAAAAATGTTCAGGGGCATTCTGCCATGTGGTAACAACAAAGCGCCCGATAATGGAAATATTGGAATATTTTTTGGTAAGCTTCCAAATGGAAGCCCAAAAGGTTCAACAACACCTTTTAATTGTTTTTCGTTTATCATGAGAATAATACCGCGGACATCTTTTTTCGACCATCAATAGTAATCTGATCGCTATTTCCTAAAGCTTCAAATATTTTAAAAAGTTGTTGCCGAGCTGCATCATTATTCCACGCACTATTACGTTTTAAGATTTCAACTAGTTCTTCAATGGCCGCCTCTGTTTTTTGTGAACCATAAAGTGCTAGAGCATAATCATATTTAGCTTCAAGGTTATCTGGTTCATTTTTTACTAAATCATTAAGAGAATCAATTTCCCCAGAACCTGATGCTTGATCTGCTAATTCTAGCGCCGTTCTTACGGATATAATTTCTGAGTTTTTAAGAAGTTCGTCATTTAAACCCTCTAGATATTGCCATGCTTCATCGTTTTTTCCGCTGGCCATTAAACTTTTAAGCAATCCTGAGTGAGCCTCGGCATTTGTTCCGTCTGAAGCGATCACTTGACTGTAAATTTCTATTGCAGCCTCTATTTGGTTAATTTTAAACAATTCTTTGGCTTGCTCAATTAATTGATCCTGGGGTGACCCCTCGCCTCCTGTAATTTTATCTATAAATTTACGAAGCTGACTTTCTGGCAGCGCCCCATTAAACATATCAACAGGCTGGCCATCTTTAAAAGCATAAACCATTGGAATAGACTGCACACGTAATTGTTGGGCTAACGCCTGATTTTCATCAATGTTAATTTTTACGAGTTTAATTTGGCCAGAATACTCTTTTACAAGCTTTTCTAAAACT
Source organism: Rhodospirillales bacterium (assembly GCA_016777585.1). GTDB lineage: Bacteria > Pseudomonadota > Alphaproteobacteria > Rhodospirillales > UBA2165 > TMED23. The sequence continues at coordinate 10,665 of JADHRD010000064.1, forward strand.
GGCGTAAGTTGTTTACACGGGCCACACCAAGGCGCCCAGAAATCAACAATTACGGGGACTTGCATAGAAGCATTAATAACATCATTACTAAAGCTATCCGTATTAGTATCTAATATTAAATCGTTTTCTGATCCCTTGTTAATTTTCTCATTAAAATTGTGTAAATTATCACCAGTAACGTCGCTCATGAATTACCCACCTTTTTAACACACTATTTATCGTGTATATTTGGCACATTCATAAGAATTTACAAGTCTTATGGCAGATCATTCGTTGTTTTATCCCAATAGACGTTAATTATTCGGGTTTAAACATGCCTCTTGCAAAGTTTTATTGTATCACTATTATGCCACATCTCTTTATAGCTGTTAAATAGCACTTGAAATAGAGTTGCGGGCGTAGCTCAGGGGTAGAGCGCAACCTTGCCAAGGTTGAAGTCGTGAGTTCGAATCTCATCGCCCGCTCCATTTTTGTATTTTATTTAGAAAAAATACAGCAAAATCAGATCAATAGTAAAAAGTGACTTAGACATTATTAATAAGAGAGACATTGTTTTTTTAAAGCAAGCTTATTTAAATTTTTATACAAAAGTCTGTATAAGTCTTTTTTGTGTAAACTTTTTTGTTGGGTGCGCAGCACCTTTATGGATGACTGCATCTCATACCGCGGTTGACATCGTTTTGGTTCGCGAGACCGGTAGGACTAGTGGAGAGCACGGTTTATCATACATTTCTGGCAAAGACTGCCAATTTATTCGATTATTAGATAATCAGAAAATTTGTATGAGTGAAAAAGAATATGAAAAATATCTTTTGATATTGAATTGTGATATTTATGAATGGGATGTAATAGGAAGGGTAAGATGCCAACCTGTTAAATAAGGAACAGAACTTGTTAAAATCAGTCAAAGTAATTGATGCACATCACCATATTTGGCGATTATCAGATTTAGATTGGCTTAAAGGGCCAACTCAACCAAGAATATTTGGTAATTACGATAAAATACGAAGAGATTACCTAATAGACGAATTTATTGCTGATGCCAGTAGCCAAAATGTTGTTGGTTCGGTTTATATTCAAGTAAATTGGCCCAATTCTCGTGAATTGGAAGAAGTAGACTGGGTGACTGATGTGGTTTCAGAATGCAATTGGCCGATGTCTATCATCGCCTACGCTGATTTTGCTTCTGAAAACTGTACTGAAACTTTGAGATTGCTTAGTCAAAACAAGTTAGTAAAAGGAATACGACAGCAACTTCATTGGCATGTAAACCCAAAATATCGATTTGCCTCTGCACCCGATATTATGATGAATGAAACCTGGCGGCATAATTTCTCAATTTTACAAGATTATGGTTGGCTCTTTGAATTACAAGTGTTCTCTTCCCAAATGAGTGATGCGGCAAATTTGGCTCATTCTTTTTCTGAAACACCGATGGTGTTGCAGCATTGTGGGATGCCAGAAGATGCCTCAAAAGCTGGTATGATAATGTGGTCGGACGGCATTAAACGTTTATCACAAGAAACCAATGTTCATTGCAAATTCTCTGGACTAGGGACTTTTATCCATAGCGTTTCTCCAGACTTTATTAGCGAAATAACAGAAAAATGTATAGAGTTGTTTGGCCCAAGAAGGTGTATTTTTGGCAGTAATTTCCCTATTGAAAAGCTTTGGAGCACATACGAAGAATTAATAAATGGCTATAAACAATCTTTAGAGAGAATACTTTTAGATGATAAGCAAGCAATATTCTATGATAATGCTAAGAAGTTATATGACGTTTAATGCGAATTTTTTTTTGAGTGATTGTCTGATAATTGAAATTAACTTACTCCAATCTCCAGTTGTCTGCTGGCGGAATAATTTTAACGACGGGTACCATGGACTACTAGAGGTTTTCAAAAGCCATCGCCAGTCCGGAGAGAAAGGTAAAAGAACCCAGCATTCAAAGTCTAGTGCTCCAGAAAGATGAGCCAATGCAGTATCCACGGTTATTACAAGGTCCAGCTCTTTGATCATTGCTGCTGTTGAACTGAAGTCAGTGATTTGATTGCTTAAATCAATAATCTTGTATTCTTTTAATATTTTAGATTCACCATGGTCTAATTGTAAGTTATAAAACTGGATATCAGGCATTTCAAAAAGTGGAAATAAAGTTTTTACACATATGGACCGATTAGAATCATTTTTATGTGTCACTCTGCCTTTCCAACAAATACCAACGTTAAGTTTTTTTGAATTATTTTTTGTAAAGATATTTGGCGGAATTTGGGGTGGGTGCAAATAAGGAACTTGGTTCGGAATAGAGTGTATAGTCGTTTTAAAAATAAAAGGTAAACTCATTAATGGTATGTGGAAGTCTGTTCTTGGCAAAGCTGCTCCCCTTGTAAATACCATATCAATACCATCAATCTCGTTGATTAATGTTTCTAAAGCCGAATGGGTCTCAAAATAAACCAAATTTGGCTCTAGCTGTGTTAATTTATTAATATATCTTACAAATTGAATGGTATCTCCAAAACCTTGTTCAGAGTATACAAGAATAGATTTGTTAAATAAGTTTTGTCCTGTCCATAATATGCTGCTTCTTTTTAACGATTTAAACTCGGGTAGTTGCCATCTTGTCTCATAATCAGAAAAACCCCTTAATAAGTCGCCAGATAGTAAATAGGCAATTCCCCTATTCCATCTACCATCGGTATGGTTAGGGTTAATATTTAGAGCTTCATTACAGGCGCCTATTGCCTTTTGAAGCTGATTTGCAGCTTGGTAAGCGGCACCTTTATTTGCCCAGAAGCCAGGATTCTTGGGATCTATATCTAAGGCAATATTAAAATATTTAAGTGCCAGCTTTACTTTGTTTTTTTTCAAGAGGGTATTTGCAAGGTTATTGTTAGCTTCTGCAAACGCTGGTTCCAATGAACAGGATTTTTTAAAGGATTTTTCTGCCTCGGATAGATTGTTTTGGTTTAGATAAATTGTCCCAAGACAATTGTGTGCGTGGGCATTTTGTGGGTGGTTAATTATCACTTTCATAACAAGTTCAATAGCGCTTGCTGTATCTCCAATTTTATCAATTACGAGCGCTAAATTAAGCTCTGTTTGATGTAGCGCCGGATCGAGGGTTAGGGCCTTTTCAAATGCTGTGCGCGCACGATTGAGATTCTCAGTATCTCTCTCAATTACGCCTAAGTTGTTGTAGGCGGCGGCAAGATTAGGATTATGTTTAATTGCTTGGTTTATTAAAGAACGGGCCTCGGTAAAATTATTCTTTAGACGATATAAATCAGCGAGGTTGCTCAAGGCTTCAGGAAAATTTTTTCGAATTAGGATGGCATTGTTGAAATCATTCTCAGCTAGTTCAAGGTTTTTCCATTCCTTATAGATAATCCCCCTAAGGTTTAGAGCTTCTGAGAAATTTGGCTCAAATTTAATGGCATTATCAAAACACTTCTTAGAATTATTTAAGTCATTAAATTGAAAATAAATTGTGCCAACTAAATAATTAACAATTGGATCTTGGGGTTTTTCTCTAAGAAATTGCAAATATCTTGCCATGGCTGGCTCGTAATT
>JADHRD010000065.1 GCA_016777585.1 Rhodospirillales bacterium
CCTATACTTACCTGTAAAGCTCTAGAACCATACAAGCATGGTACAATTGGTCTTGTTGGAACTTACCAAATGTCATTCGCCTTGGTTGATTATATTAAAAAACAATTTCCTGATGCTAATTATGTTGAAGCTTCTGACCTTGTTGATAAAATTAAAGTCATAAAAAGTGATGAGGAACTCGATTTAATTAGAGGCACGGCCCGGCAACAGGTGGCAACAATGGAGGCTGTGATTAAGGAAATCAAACCAGGAATGAAGGATTCTGACGTGGCAGCGATAGCCCTTCACATGGGTAATAATCTTGGAAGCGAACAGGGTGTATATCTCTGCCAATCATGGCAAATAGGCTCACCAGCAGCAATTGGCCCACGCCATAATCAGGATCGGATAATACAGGAAGGTGATAGTTTTAACATGCTTGTCGAGAATAATGGCGCCGGAGGATATTTCACTGAGATAGGAAGGACGATTGTTCTTGGTGAAGCGACACAGGAGCAACATGATGAGTTATTGTTCACACTTGAGGCGCAGCGATTTACCCTTAATTTAATAAGGCCGGGCACCTCATGCTCAGAAATTTGGGATAAGTATAATTCATTTATGGTTGAAAACGGCCGCGATGCTGAGACACGTCTTTATTGCCATGGTCAAGGATATGATATGGTCGAACGTCCATTAATCCGCAAAGATGAGACCATGACAATTGCTAAAAATATGAATATCGTTTGTCATCCTGGTTATATGAGGGGCAATGTCTATTCTTGGATTTGCGATAATTATATTATAGGTACAGATGGTCCGGGTGATAGTATTCATGTGATGCCCCAAAAAATTTTCGAAGTGGGATAGTCTTTCGCGTTCTAAATACTTAACTTGTTTATGTTTATTTTAGTCAGGTTACCCACATTTTAATTAATTGACCTTCAATAAAAAGCGTTGTGTTAAGTCTGTATTGGTATACAACGTCGCCTACCTAAAACCAATTCCGCAAAAGGAAAATGAACTTTGGAAAAAGCTAAGCTTGGTGCTTTTGCTACTCGTCTGTCATCGGCCGATTGGAGGGATAATGAACTCCCAAGACTGTCTCCCAACCGAATAAAAATTGAGATACTTTCGGGACTCACTGTTGCCTTGGCTCTGGTTCCTGAAGCAGTGGCTTTTTCTTTTGTCGCGGGTGTGCATCCTTTAGTAGGGCTTTATGCGGCTTTCATTGTGGGGCTTATCACAGCTGTATTAGGTGGGCGTAGGGGAATGATTTCAGGCGCCACGGGTGCGCTCGCCGTAGTTATGGTCGCTCTAGTTGCTAGTCATGGTGTTGAGTATTTATTTGCTACGGTGGTTCTCATGGGCTTTTTGCAGATTTGTGCAGGTATACTTCGCTTGGGTAAATTTATCCGCTTAGTGCCTTATCCCGTTATGTTGGGATTTGTAAATGGGTTAGCAATTGTCATATTCTTAGCTCAGTTGACCCAGTTTCAAGTTATGGGGTCTGATGGTGCTAAAGTCTGGATGGCGGGTTGGTCGCTTGTTACTATGCTTGGTCTTGTTGTGCTTACCATGTTAATTATTTGGTTAATGCCAAAGATCACCTCATTTGTTCCAGCTCCATTAGCAGGCATTGTTATTGTGGCCGCTATCGTTATTTGTTTTGGAATTGATGTACCTCGAGTTGGAGATTTAGCATCCATAAAGGGGGGGATGCCAATATTTCATATGCCGATGGTTCCTATAAATTTTGAGACGTTAATAATTATTTTTCCTTACGCTATTATTTTGGCAACAATTGGGCTAATTGAGAGTTTGCTAACGTTGAATCTTGTTGGAGAAATTACGGGACGTCGCGGTGGAGCCTCTCAGGAATGTATTGCTCAAGGTTTAGCAAATACTGTTACGGGATTTTTCTCAGGAATGGGAGGTTGCGCGATGATAGGGCAGTCTATGATCAATATTAAGTCGGGGGGACGTACTCGCATATCTGGAATTTCAGCTGCACTATTTTTGCTTATTTTTATAATTTTTGCCTCTAGTATGATTGAGAGAATACCATTAGCAGCATTGGTAGGCGTTATGTTTATGGTTGTAATTGGAACTTTTGCTTGGCGAAGTTTAACAATTTTACGCCGCATTCCGCTGACAGATGCCTTGGTAATGGGGTTGGTTACGACAGTTACAGTAATGACGGATTTAGCGGTAGCAGTTATTGTTGGTGTTATTGTTTCTGCTCTCGCATATGCGTGGAATAATGCAATTCGTATTTCAGCTCAGATGGAAATTACCGCAGATGGCAGCAAAATTTATTTGATAAAAGGTCCTTTATTTTTTGGTTCTGTCGATGGGTTTTCTGAGATCTTTGATCCTCAAGGTGATCCAGAATTAGTTCTTGTGGATTTCATAGATAGCCGAGTTGTTGATCAGTCGGCACTTCAAGCTATCGAGGCTTTAGCCATAAAATACCAGAGTTTAGGTAAAACACTTCTTCTTAGGCATTTATCAAAAGATTGTCATAAATTGCTTATTAAAGCTGGCCAATTAATGGAAAACTCCGATGATGATCCAGTGTACGGTATTGCTGTTGATTATAGAGTTCGTGCTAGTTCGTCTATTAGCACACACTAGAAGAATATTTTAATTGCCTAAAATATAATAATGTTGAGTATTCTAAGCGAATAAATCTATCGTTAAGACACTCATTTTTTATAAAAAGATCAATGTGTCAGACAGATTTCTGCCGCTGCAAGCGTATTCGTGATATGAGTTCTTCGGCTATTAATAATATATTCCCCTCCTATTTATAGATCGATATACTGCTAACATCCAACTCTGCATTGTGATCTTTTCCAAATGCGACAATGGCTATAGAGGTGATATTTTTTGCTTTGGGTGTCTTTGCGAGAAAGAGTCCTGAAGTTTTAAATTGTGAAAGTGGAAGAATAAACTCTTTAAAATTGTTATCTACATTGAATCCAGTTTGATAATATTGCCACGGAAAAATCATTCTAGAGGTTCGCAAATGGATATAGTATTTTTCATTATTTCCTCTGGCGATAATCTTGATATATTTAGCTTCTTTTAGACTAATACTGCGTAAATTACGTCTCGCCTGGATGAATCCGCCATTATTCTCTGTCGAAACTTTTCCCTTCAATTCAATTACTTTATTACGATTAACGGATTTAATGCTAATTTTGCCACTAGAAACCCCGCCCATTACATTGTCTGATATAAAGCCCCAATTTTTTATATCATCAAAATCATCATTAAAGATTATTTGTGCAACAGCATTTTGGTTCATAGTGGTAATTGTTATAAATAAAAAACAAAGAAATAAAAAATTAGTGTTTATCATCATAACAATGTGACATATAAATTTTATAAAAGCACTTTAATTTAAAAAGTTAAGATTTTAAATTTGGCTATAATAAAACGAGTTTGGAGTCATAGATATCTATATTAAATAGATCTAGACTATCGTTTAGAGCACTCAAGATTATACAAACAAGCACTGACAAAAATTAAGCTTGAGCAATGTTAGTCACTTTGTAATATGAATTTTGGATAAAATATTAGGGGGAACTATGAGACCATTACGCTATGGCGTCACAGAGTATGATCGAGAAATAACCCAACCGGGGTATGTTGTGCTATCGCCAATGAGAGGACAGGAATGTTTTTTATTAGGCATGGGTGGTGAAATCGTTCATCAGTGGCATTTGCCGGCTATCTTGGGAAATTATGGATATCTCCTTGAAAATGGTAATTTATTCGTTTCTGTGCCAACTACGGGCGGTCCTAAGTTAAATGCCGGTGCTGGACGACTTCTTGAACTCGATAAAAATAGCAACATCGTTAGGGATTATATTGATCCTATGCAACACCACGATTTTCAGCTCATGCCGAATGGTAATATAATTTATCTCGCATGGGAATTAACGCTGACAAGTGATTCTGATCGAGTTAGGGGAGGTATACCTGGCAGCGAACACGATGATGGTGGCATATACGAAGATGTTTTAAGAGAGGTTGATGGCAGCGGAGAAGTTGTTTGGGAATGGCATGTCAAGGATCACATGGATTATGAGAAATACCCACTACGAGTGAATACACGACGTAAAGAATATGGCCATGCAAACACTTGTCATGTTCGATCCGATGGAAACCTTCTGATTAGTTTTAGGGAATTGGATTTAATAATTCTTGTAAATCGACAAACGGGTAACATCGACTGGGAGATGTGTGACCGAGGTTGGGGAGGGCAGCATGACTGTCAATGGTTGGATAATGAAAATATACTATTATTTGCGAATGGATCAGATCAACCCACTGCCGAGTATTCTCGGATATTAGAAATCAACTCTTCGACCAAGCAAGTGGTCTGGCAATATAAGGGTAAGCCCCAGCATACATTTTACTCACCCCGTATTAGTGGTGTACATCGAATGCCTAATGGGAATACTTTTATTTGCGAAGGTAATCATGGGCGGTTGTTTGAAGTTACACGGGCTGGCGACATTGTCTGGGAATATGTTTCACCTTTTTTTCATACCCATAACGCATTTGGTGAGGTTAATCATATTTATCGAGCAAGAAAGTATATCAAAGATGATCCACGACTAAATGGGTTGATAAATAAATAATCTAATTCAAAAGTAATATTTTAAGTGGTTAGGTTCTGGGTTCACTAGATACCTTTGGTACCTATGTATTTAATTCTACTGCTTCACAGTTTACATTTCACTTTTAACATCGTACTCGCTGTTAGGCGCACGCGGCAAAACAATATCTTTTTGGCAAAGCTACTAAGGTATTCATTAAACGCATAGCTGGTACAAAAACTCAGCGCTACTGTTGTTTTAGAATGAGAGTATATCTCTCCCATGCAATTTAGGAGAATATTTTTATGTCGATTTTAATTTCAAAACTCTCTAACTGGATTAATGAGATTTCACTCTCTTCTTATGAAGCTTGGAAATAATAAGAAAAATCTCAATATATTTAAACAACGAGGACAATAAGATGGGTTATATCATCAGCAAGTTGGCAACTATTAAAGCAAACAGATTAGTTAAGAGGTTGATTGCACGAGATAGATTTTTATTACGCTCATTTTGGCGGCACACTGTCCATTTTAGGGGACACTAAAGCTATTTATCACGGGAATTTATTTTTGTAGACCGTTCTTTATTTGAAATGAGATAAATTTTCAATAAACTCCGATCCATTAGCAAAGATAGGACAAATATTGGATTGAATTTCATGCAGTTCATTAATTTTTTGATTATATAAAATTTGAGTTCAGATTTATATAAGTGAAATATAAGAAAATTCTAGTTATACAGCGCCATCTAGAGCCTTTTTAAAATCTATGCAAAAAACACATACCTGTTAAGCGCTTTTTACAAGATCGAACACGTTTTACGAACGTATAAGAAATAGAAACAAAGGAAGGAATACGAAAATGGCTGTAATGGTAACAAAATTAGCGAAAATTTTTGATAAGATGACTATGGCTTCCTACGAGGCGTGGTCACGTCGAGGTTTCGACCAAGGTTTATAGGGTCGATGAGAAGGGGCTTTAGCACCCTCCCCCCAGACTTTGCTGGAGCCCTCTCTCTTTTTATTAAAAAAAGGTACGAAAAACTATTATGATAATTATAATAAATCTAATGTACAGATCAGTAATATCAACGTTTACAGAGGTTTTTTAACTGTTCGAACCCATATCTTAGCCGAAGTTAAAGTCAGTGGCTAGGCAAACCAAACATTAAATTTGTTATTCGCAACTTATTATTTGATCGCAAAAACCGCTTACACTGCATACCCAACGTCTCTCGTTGAATGTCTTACTGCCTTTCCCGCATACTAACTTAACTTTTAAGGTGTCTATAGTCGGATATTTGGCCCTTTATGATTAAGTTCATTTTCTCTAAAAGATAAACGGTTATTCATGTTTCTTTTTTTTTGGAATCACCGGAGTGTCGATCTTAGTTGGAATTGAAACTGTGTAGTATACGGTTTGAACGGACTAAACCAGGCATAATTCTCTTAAATTTATTGAGCGTAAATTTGAGATTTTGAATTATGATTTAACCGTCTATATAAGAATGACTAAATATTAATCACCGATATTCACTGACTAATAAATAGGCATAAATAGAGATGAATTAATATACCATTGGTAACAGCGCTCTCGGAAAAAGCAAATAACATATTGATATATATACTAAAAAAAATTTCTTTTCTTCTTCTAATAGTTTTGGCACGGGAGATGCAAAGTTACCGATGTGGCGTTTAATTTGGAGATAATTATGAGAAAAAAATTTAGAACTATTGTTGGTGCCGGTCTCATTGCAGCATCAACCATTATGGCAAGTACCATTCAAAATGTAGCCTCAGCTGCGGATACAATAAAGGTAGGAATTCTGCATTCGCTTTCTGGCACTATGGCGATTAGCGAAACCACCTTAAAAGATACCATGCTTATGTTGGTTGAAGAACAAAATAAGAAAGGTGGACTGCTAGGCAAAAAGCTGGAAGCTGTTGTAGTTGATCCAGCTTCAAATTGGCCTCTTTTTGCCGAGAAGTCGAGAGAATTAATATCTTCAAAGAAAGTAGACGTTGTCTTTGGATGTTGGACATCTGTTTCAAGAAAATCAGTCTTACCAGTTTTTAAAGAACTTAATAGTATTCTCTTTTACCCGGTTCAGTATGAGGGCGAAGAGAGTGAGCGCAACGTTTTCTACACGGGTGCTGCTCCAAACCAACAAGCTATTCCAGCTGTTGATTACTTAATGGATGAAGGGGTCAAGCGTTGGGTTCTAGCTGGAACTGACTATGTTTATCCAAGAACAACAAATAAGATACTTGAAACGTATTTAAAATCTAAAGGCGTTGCTCCAAGTGATATTATGATTAATTATACGCCATTCGGTCACTCGGATTGGCAAACGATTGTAACCAATGTAAAAAAATTCGGATCAGCTGGTAAAAAAACTGCTGTTGTTTCAACAATCAATGGTGATGCCAATGTCCCTTTCTATAAAGAACTGGGTAATCAAGGTATAAAAGCTGATGATATTCCAGTTATTGCATTCTCGGTTGGAGAAGAGGAGTTGGCTGGTATTGATACTAAGCCTTTGGTTGGGCATCTTGCTGCATGGAATTATTTTATGTCCGTGGAAGATCCTGCAAATGAAGCTTTTATTAAAAAGTGGAAAGCATTTACAAAAAATCCCAAAAGAGTATCTAATGATCCGATGGAGGCCCATGTTATCGGATTTAATATGTGGTTGAAAGCTGCAACGATTGCGGGAACTACTAAACCAGATGCTGTCATTGATAGTATTATCGGTGTATCCGTGCCCAATTTGACTGGTGGGTATTCTACCATGATGCCAAATCACCACATTACAAAACCGGTATTAATCGGGGAGGTTCAAGAGGATGGTCAATTTGAAATTGTCAGTTCTACTCCGGGACTGGTTCCAGGTGATGCATGGTCAGATCATCTCCCAGACTCGAAAATGCTCATAAGTGATTGGAGATCTCCAATGTCTTGTGGGAACTTTAATACGTCAACCGGCAAGTGTGGTGGCAAAGGCAAGTAGCTGCTCCAGCGTGATTTATTTAAATTAATATTGAAATGCTAAAGGATATTGAGAAGGTGGTTTTGAGAAGAAAATCACCTTCTATTTACTTGTAAATTCTTAATACCTTTTACTTTAAAAAATTGGAATTAACTCAATGAAAAGATGCCGTTTATATAAATCTTTATTTATTGGTCTATTGTTGAGTTGTTTCATTAATACCCATTTATTGGCAGATACTCTGAATGATACGATTAATTCTCTTGCAAAGGGTGGATTTAAAGAACGGGCAAAAGTTATAGGCTTAATGTCCCGTTTAAATGATGACCGTATTCTTAACAGTTTAGAGGCTTTAAGCGCGGGAAAGCTCTATTTTCGTAAAAATAACAAACAGGTTATTATACTAAAAAAAGAAGACAATAAATATTACGCAAAAGATCCCGTTACAAAGAGTAATTTGGGCGTTGTTCAAAAAAAACAGTTTAAAAAGATTAGGGTGAATAACCGATTAAGGAGACAAATTAAATTAACTTTAAGCAGTTTAAAGCTTAGAGCCTCCAGTCCAAAAGATAGAATATTAGCAGCGACTAATATACTAAAAACCATAGATAAGTCCGCTCTTAAGGCTATACAATCCCAATTATTAATTGAAAAAAATAAATCTGTAAGAAAGGCAATGATCGCAGCCAGAGCATCTGTGATCTTATTTAATAATTCATCAAACGCGAAACAAATACAATCAATCAATATTTTGATGAAATATGGTGGCCGTGAAGCACGATCAGTTTTGACACGATTTTTAAGTTCAGCAAATCCACGGGTGAAAAAAATTACTGAAAATGCGATAAAAACGATCGATGTCAGTTTGCAGCGTTGGACGTTTATTCAAAACGTTTGGTATGGACTTTCTTTAGGTTCTGTCTTGTTACTAGCCGCGATAGGCCTAGCTATAACTTTTGGTGTCATGGGTGTAATTAATATGGCACACGGTGAGATGGTAATGATTGGCGCATACACAACTTTTGTAGTTCAGGATTTAATAAAAGCTAATTTCTCTCATCTTTTCGAGTATTCTCTGGCATTTTCAATACCTCTAGCGTTCATCGTTTCGGGTTTGGTTGGAATTGCCATTGAGCGAGGGGTTATTCGTTACCTTTATGGTAGACCTCTTGAGACATTATTGGCTACTTGGGGTATTTCCCTGGTTCTTCAACAAACCGTTCGATCTCTCTTTGGACCCACTAATCAAGAAGTCAGTTCGCCAGAATTTATGTCAGGTGCATTTCAAGTAGGCCAAATGACAATCACTTACAACAGACTGTATATTATCTTTTTTGCAGTCTTTATTCTATTGATATTATTAATCCTGATCAAAAAAAGTTCTTTTGGGTTGCAAATGCGTGCTGTAACTCAAAATAGATTGATGGCTAGATCCATGGGGATTCGTTCAGATTGGGTGGATGCGCTGACCTTTGGTTTGGGCTCGGGTATTGCTGGTATTGCTGGCGTAGCTCTCAGTCAAATTGAAAATGTAAGTCCTAATTTGGGCCAAGCTTATATTATTGATAGCTTTATGGTGGTTGTTTTTGGTGGCGTTGGAAATCTATGGGGAACACTTGTCGGCGCGATGACATTGGGTGTGGCTAACAAATTTTTGGAGCCATTTGCAGGCGCCGTTCTTGCAAAGATTATGGTTCTAATTTTTATTATACTTTTTATTCAAAAGCGTCCACGCGGAATGTTTGCATTAAAAGGAAGAGCAATTGAATAATGATTAGTGATAAATTTTATAAATATTTAGGTATATCTGGTTCCAGTTTCTTGTGTATTATGGGTGGTGCTATATTGATAATTGTAGCTTCCAATACCTTGCTAAATTCAGATCATCCCTTACATGTTTCGAGTTATGTCGTTACCCTTCTTGGAAAATACTTATGCTATGCGATTCTAGCTATTTCTATCGATTTAGTTTGGGGCTATTGCGGTGTTTTATCTCTTGGTCATGGTGCTTTCTTTGCTCTGGGGGGCTATGCCATGGGAATGCATCTTATGAGGGAAATAGGACCAAGAGGGGTTTATGGTAATCCAGTTTTACCGGACTTTATGGTCTTTCTTAACTGGAAGGAGTTGCCATGGTATTGGTATGGCTTTGATATGTTCTGGTTTGCTATTTTAATGGCAGTCGTAGCTCCAGCTCTTCTCGCATATATTTTTGGATGGCTGGCTTTTAGAAGTAGGGTGACTGGCGTTTATCTGTCGATTATGACCCAAGCTCTTACGTTTGCGCTGTTATTGGCTTTCTATAGAAACGATATGGGTTTTGGTGGTAATAACGGCCTGACAGACTTTAAAGATGTACTTGGTTTTAATATTCAAGAGAACAGAACACGCCTCGTTTTATTTGTTATTTCTGGATTAGTGTTAATGATAACATTTATGTTTTCAAAAATACTTGTTGATTCCAAGTACGGTAAGGCATTGATTGCTATCCGCGACTCCGAGAGTAGAGTTCGTTTCTTGGGATATCGAGTGGAGCACTACAAACTTTTTATTTGGACATTATCCGCGGGTTTGGCCGGTATAGCGGGTGCATTATATGTTCCTCAAGTTGGAATAATTAATCCAAGCGAATTCTCTCCAGCCAATTCAATTGAAGCTGTTTTATGGGTGGCTGTTGGTGGTAGGGGAACGTTGATAGGCCCCGTCTTAGGCGCTATTTTAGTTAACGGATCTAAAACTATACTGACAAGTGCATTTCCAGAGGTTTGGCTTTTTACCCTTGGAGCGATTTTTATTTTTGTCACAATTTTTCTGCCCAAAGGTATTATGGGCTTATTTAATAGGAGTAATAGAAAATCTAATGCTTCCGGTATTTCTAAAATTGCTGGGTTAAGAAAAATATTTATTTTTGATGGGAAGAAGGATGGCTGATAGGAAGGATACTGTCTTATACTTGGATAATATCTCTGTAAGTTTTGATGGCTTTAAGGCGATCAATCATTTGTCCTTATATATAACAAGGGGTGAGTTAAGAGCCATCATTGGACCAAATGGAGCTGGAAAGACAACTATGATGGATATTATCACGGGTAAAACAAAACCTGATACGGGAACTCTATTATTCAACGGGAATATAGATCTAAAAAAACTCGACGAGGTGAGTATCGCTGAATTGGGAATAGGTAGAAAGTTTCAAAAGCCGACAATATTTGAAAATCAGACTGTCTATGATAATATTTTATTGTCATTAGATAATCCTCGTGGTGTTATTGCAAATCTTGGGTACGTAACAACTAAGTCAACTTCGGATAAAATTGATGAATTGTTGGAGATAATTCGACTAACGAAATATAAAAATTTGGAAGGATCAAATTTGTCACATGGCCAAAAGCAATGGCTAGAAATAGGGATGTTGTTGGCTCAGGATCCAGATGTACTGTTGGTTGATGAGCCGGCAGCAGGAATGACAGATGCCGAAACAGCTGATACGGCTAAATTATTAATTAATATCGCAAAAACGAAGTCTGTTATTGTTGTTGAGCACGATATGGAGTTTATTCGAGCGCTAAATTCAAAGGTAACAGTTTTACATGAAGGAGCTGTCCTGGCTGAGGGATCTCTTGATCAGGTGAGTAAAAATCAGGAGGTTATTGATGTTTATTTGGGACGTTAGAATATGTTAGATATTAAAAATATTGATCTTTTTTATGGAGCTTCTCAGGCTATAAAAAATGTCAGTTTATCGGCAGTTTCTGGAGAGGTTGCATGCATTCTTGGCCGTAATGGAGTTGGTAAAACAAGCTTGATGAAGAGTATAGCGGGTCAAGAACTCGCCAGGTCCGGCTCTATCATTTGGGAAGGCAAAGAAATCACCAAATTACCCAGTTATAAGAGAGCGCAATTGGGTGTTTCCTATGTGCCCCAAGGAAGAGAGATATTCCCATTACTAACAGTTGAAGAAAATTTAAAAACAGGGTTTGCTGTACAATCTAGAAAAACACAGCGTATTTCAGAAGAAATTTTTGAATTATTCCCTATTTTATTTGAGATGATGTCAAGGCGGGGTGGTGATTTATCAGGTGGTCAACAGCAACAACTTGCAATAGGACGGGCACTTGTTATGGAGCCCTCTTTACTTATTCTTGATGAACCGACTGAGGGAATTCAGCCATCTATTATTCAAGATATTGGGCGCGCTATTGATTATCTTCGACAAAAAAAGAATATTACCATACTTCTCGTCGAACAATATTTTGAGTTTGCTAGAGACCTTGCTGACAGTTTTATCGTCATGGATAGGGGGCAGGTGGTAATGAGAGGAAGAGGAAACACTATGATAGAAGAAGATGTCCGACAGTACCTTACAGTCTGATAATGGGAACAATGTTTCCCCGCGTATTTCTGTCAATAGTTCGGCGCGTTTGACTTTTGTTAGTGATAAGGGTCAAAACACTTGTCTAGGAAACCTTTATCAAACTGACCCTCAAAGAATTCTTTTCCCGAATACATCAATTGGCGATATAACTCAGGCTGCGCTTGTTACTACCTCAGGGGGGCTTGTTGGCGGAGACAGGATTTCAATAGATATTGAAATGGGTAAAAATACAAAAGCCTTAGTGTTGCCTCAAGCTGCAGAGAAAATTTACCGATCTTCCGGATTAGATACCAAAATTGGAATTACTTTTTCTCTGGAAGATAGAAGTTGGCTAGAATATTTACCACAAGAGACAATTTTATTTCAGGGCTCACGACTTAGCAGAGAAACCAAAATTAATCTTTCTAAAGGAGCTCGTGCATTTGTTGGCGAAATATTAGTATTTGGTCGATTTGGTTATGGTGAAAAATTTAATGACGGATTAATTCAAGATAGTTGGGAAATTTATAAAGATGGTAATAACATCTGGGCTGATTCTTTTTATATGGAAGACCACATTCAGGATATTATGAGTAGTTCAGCTGGTTTAGATAATGCGCAAGCGATTGCTACAGCAGTTTATGTGGGAGCTGACGCTGAGGAAAACTTGGGCATTGCTCGCAAAATATTAAGCTCATCTAATGAAGATGTCTTGATGGGTGCAACTTATGTTAATGAAACATTGGTAATTCGATGGATTAGTAACAATACATTAAATTTGAGGAACGAGTTTGGTAGATTTTGGTCAAGCTTTCGTAATCAAGTAGCAGACTTGCCAGCTACTTTGCCGAGGTTATGGAACATGTAGCTTCGTTTTGATATAAATATTAGTTGCTATAATTTAATTAGCTAGCAGAAAAAAGGAGAGATAAGATATGAACCTTTCACCTCGAGAAAAAGATAAGTTGTTAGTTGCCATGGCTGCAGAAGTTGCACGTAAAAGGCTCTCAAGGGGGATTAAATTAAATTATCCAGAGGCCATTGCTTTAATTAGTGATTTTGTTGTTGAAGGTGCAAGGGATGGTCGTAGAGTTGCTGATTTAATGTCAGAAGGTGCCCATGTTCTAAACAGGGGACAGGTTATGGACGGCATAGCTGAGATGATCCACGACATTCAGGTGGAGGCAACTTTTCCAGATGGAACAAAACTAGTAACAGTGCATCAACCAATTCGTTAGGACAAAAAGCTATGATACCAGGAGAGATTATTTCAAGAGAAGATTATATTGACCTCAATAAATCCCAAAAATCGATTAATTTAATAGTAATGAACACAGGTGATAGGCCCATTCAGATTGGTTCTCATTTTCATTTTTTCGAAGCGAATATTGAGTTAAGTTTTGACCGAGATGCAACAAAAGGTTTTAGGTTGGATATTCCAGCAGGTACGGCAGTCAGATTTGAGCCGGGGCAGGAACGCGAGGTTAGATTATTGGAATATCAGGGTAATAGAGAGGTTTATGGGTTTAATGCTAAAGTTCAAGGGAGTTTGGATAAATAATCATGGTATATAAAATAGAACGCTCTGAATATGTGACAATGTATGGTCCAACAACCGGCGATAAAATTAGGCTCGCAGATACTGACCTATTTATTGAAGTTGAAAGTGATAAGACAACATATGGTGAAGAAGTTAAATTTGGAGGTGGGAAGGTTATTCGCGATGGAATGGGTCAGTCCCAAATCACTCGGGAGGAAGGTGCTGTAGATACCGTAATCACAAATGCTTTAATTGTTGATTATACTGGAATTATTAAAGCTGATGTTGGCATTAAAGATGGTCGCATTCTCTCGATTGGTAAAGCTGGGAACCCAGACATTCAATCGGATATAGATATTATTATTGGGCCCGGCACTGAGGCAATCGCGGGCGAGGGACGGATATTAACTGCCGGTGGTATCGATGCTCATATACATTTTATTAGTCCTCAACAAGTTGATGATGCTCTTTATTCCGGGGTAACAACGATGCTTGGCGGTGGAACGGGTCCAGCGGAGGGAACAAATGCTACAACTTGTACTCCGGGAGCATGGCACATTGGTCGAATGATGCAAGCAGCCGAAGGTCTCCCTGTTAATTTAGGGTTCTTTGGCAAAGG
>JADHRD010000066.1 GCA_016777585.1 Rhodospirillales bacterium
CAAGCGATGACCAAAAGTTTGCGGAGGGAGTTCCCAATATATTTTATGAAGATAAATATTTGATGGATATGAGAATTAGGAGAGTTGAACACCCATATGCCCATTCTCAAAAACCTGGTCATAGGACAAGTCACGTAGTATCAAATGTTATTATAACAGAAATAAATGAACCTACCGGGGTTATAAAATGTGAGTCACGCTTCCATATGGTAGAATACCGGCTTGAAAATCAGCGTTATTTTGGGGGAAAATATAGTCATACCTTAAAAACCCAAAATAATGAATACTTAATTGATTTACAGCGAGTGGACCTTGCAAATGTTGAGGGACCCTTTGACTATGTTATGCAGGTTTGGCTATAATTGACTGTTACTCAACAGTATTTCGAATAGAACCAATTGGATCAATCTCAACCTCAACCACATCCCCTTTGTTTAGGAAAATTGGTGGCTCGTATCCAATACCAACTCCTACCGGTGTCCCTGTCGCGATAATATCACCTTTTTTTAAGGTTATACAGGATGATATGCATTCTATTAGGGTTGGAATATCAAAAATAAGGTCGGCAACACTCGAGTTTTGTCTTTCTTCGCCATTTACAAGGGTTTTCAAATGGAAATTATCAGGATGTCCAGCTTCATCAGATGTAACAATAACGGGTCCCATCGGGTAATATCCATCTAGACTTTTGCCCAAAAACCATTGTTTGTGTTTATGTTGCATGTTTCTAGCTGTTACATCATTTGATACAGAATAACCATATACAAAATCAAAGGCATCATTCTTTTTAATATCCCGACCATCTGTTCCTATAATAACGGCTAACTCTCCCTCATAATCTGTCGAATTACTAGTGTCGTAGTAAGATGGAATAGGATCGAAAGGACCACTCATCGAGGTTGTAGCTTTGGTAAAGATTATAGGATCATCAGGTACAGCTGATTTTCCTGCTGTTGCGTCAAAACCACTATTATGAAACTCTTTTGCGTGCTCATAATAATTACGACCAACACAAAAGATATTTCTTCTTGGAACAGGTATGGGAGAGAGCAATTGAATTTCGCTAAGTTTCTTCTCAATATTTTCATTTGAATTTTTAACAATACGTTCGACCAATTCTATAGCTTCTGAGCCTAAATCAATAAAATTATTCATATCTGTTGGAAGAGATGGATCTGCTAAAGATAAATCGACAATAGTATTGGTATTTTGTTTCAGAATACCAATGGCATGTTTCCCCATTTTATTGAAAGATAGTAAACGCATAGAATTAACCTCTTTTAATCATTTAAATAAGCCTCTAATCTGCTTAAAGCATTAGCCCCAAACAAACCTTAACGATGAATTTTTATAAATTATATTGTTAACAGGATCGAAAGTAGTTTTAAAACAAATAAATTAAGTACTGTCTAAACCTAAATTTATGAGAGGAACAGAAAATGCCTAAACCACCCTTCAGAGCAGACCATGTTGGCAGTTTACTGAGACCAAATCAGTTAAGTGATGCACGAAAGGAGTGGCAAGAGGGAAAACTTTCAAAAGACGATTTAATTGATTTAGAAAATAAACATATCATAGATGCAATTAAACTTCAGGAAAACATTGGGTTGAAAGCCATTACTGATGGAGAGTTTCGACGGGATTATTGGCACCTCGATTTTATCTCTGGTTTTGAAGGAATCAAACTTAATGAGGAAACCTATGGGCATGCCTTTTCTGGAGGCGGAACTGTTGCAACTTTTACAATTGATGGAAAAGTCGGCAATCATTCTGGAGACATGAGAGATCATTTTAGTTTTTTGAGCGCTAATACCGGTGAAACTGCTAAATTTTGCATTCCAGGCCCTGGCATGACGCATCTTAGAAGCGGAAGATCTGCTATAAGTATGGAGGCTTATCCAGATTTAGTGCATTATTGGCCAGATTTGATACGCGCGTATAGTGATGAAATTAAGAAATTAGCAGAACTTGGCTGCTCTTATTTACAAATTGATGATGTAAGTTTTGCTTATCTTTGTGACAAAAAATTTCGTGGTGACATAATAGCCCGGGGCGATAACCCCGATGAACTTTTAATACAATATGCAAGAGCCCTATCGGATTCAATTGCAAATAGACCCAAAAGCATGACCGTTACCACCCATATGTGCCGGGGGAATTTTAAAAGCACGTATATGACTTCTGGTGGTTATGAAGCAGTCGCCGAGAGGATGTTTGATGAGTTAAAAGTAGATGGCTATTTTATGGAATATGACTCTGATCGTGCTGGAGGATTCGAACCCCTTAAGTATATTCCAAATGATACCAAAGTTGTTCTTGGATTAATTACTTCTAAAACTCCAGAATTAGAGAACAAGGATGATATCAAAAGACGTATTGATGAAGCTGCCAATTATATTGATATGGACCAAATATGCCTCAGCCCGCAATGCGGGTTTTCGAGCACACATCATGGGAATAATTTAACCGTTGAACAACAATGCAGAAAACTTGAACTTGTTGTAGAAATTGCTAACGAGGTATGGGGCGATAGTTAGTAACTAAATTATTAATATGATTTCAATCAAGTTCTTAGTTAATCACGTGATACGAATTCGTGTATCTTTATAAATTTATTTACTATTTGGTCCCTGGAACAGGTGCTTCAGATACATCATTCGGCTGATTTTTAAATTTGCCATGTTTGTTATAATATGCGTCAACTTTCATATGTTTTCCAACAACATACGGCGCACCTTTAACAAAATCATATAAGGCAATAATACCGCCTGTCCACATTGTACGAAGCATATGAAACTTTTTACGCGATGCTCTGAGTGTATATAAGTCCGCATTTTCAACGGTATGAAAGTTTTCTCTATCTTCCAATGCCTCTTTGACTTTATGAGGAGCAGCCCAGTTACAGCGGTAGTGAATTTTTCCATCTGGCCTTATCACATAAACAACATTCGGCATCGCCCCATAGGCCCTATGAAAATCCCCATCATAATTATCTACTAATACTCTTCGATGTTCACCGTAACGGGGCGCTATTATCTTTGCAGCGTTTATTTTCTCTTCCATATTATTGTGCTGTCCAAGTCTTTCCCCTGGATGTGCCTCTCTTACATAAACGACAACGAATTCAACATCGCTCATTTCTTCAGCTATTTCCTTCATGTCTGGAATATTTTTCGTATACATTGAACATGTTGAAGATGCAGTTTCAACGACAACCCACTTACCTTTAAAGTCAGATAACTTGATAGGTTTACCGGTTTCTAAATCAGTTAGTGTAAAATCTTTTAGCGGTTCACCTGCTCGTGGACCAATAAACATGTCAAAGGCATACTCACTTGGTTTAAATCGTTTATTATTATAAACTGGCTTTTTTTGTTGATTAACCTCAGACATAATTCTACCCCCATTCCGCTTAATTAATTTCTAAGTTTTAAACATATATGCATTTAATACTCAGTATCATATTTTTTTTTTAAATTCCAGTAGTTCTATTATATTGGAGGCATATAGCCACATGTGAGACCACCATCAATCACAAATTCTGAACCTGTCATCATACTCGACTCATCAGATGCCAAGTATATTATACCATGAGTTACATCTTTAGGTTCCAGAATTCTTCCTAACGGAATAAGCCCCGATAACGTCTGGAGAGCCTCCGCCTTGCCGCCAGCACTCTCACTAAAACGGTCCAGCAAAGGAGTATCAATAAATGTCGGGTGTACTGAATTACATCGAATATTATATTTATGACGAGCGCAATGTAATGCAATTGACTTGCTCATAGAGCAAACAGCTGCCTTTGCAGCCCCATATCCTAATGTTAATGGATTACCCATAATTCCAACGGTTGAGGAGATATTAATAATCGAGCTTCCTCCACTATTTTTTAATAGAGGGATTGCAAGTTTACACCCTAAAAATACGCTATCTACATCAATCTGTTGCAGCTTTTTCCAGTCCGCAAAGTTGGTGGATTCAATATCTCCACCAATGCTAATCCCAGCATTATTAACTAAAATGTTCAGGCTCCCAAATTTAGCGGTTACATCTTTTAGAACTTCACACCAATCCTCTTCATTCGTAACGTCATGTTCTCTTGAAAAACATGTGCCTTTAAACTCCGAATTAATCATTTGAGATGTTTTTAACACGCTATCGTGATTGATATCAGTCGCCAGTACTTTTGCTCCTTCCTCAGCCATATGTATTGCAGATGCGCGTCCTAGACCAGAGCCTGCACCAGTGACTAAGGCAATTTTTCCGTGGAGTCGACCAACCATTATAGTCCTAATTTAGACATTTGAGCAGAGGGATATCTATCACCAGACGTTTCTCCGACTGGGAAGATTTTATTTAAATCAATAAGGTCTTTGTCTGATAAGGCAATATCAGTTGCTCGTATATTTTCATCGATAAATTTACGATGTTTTGTTCCAGGAATTGGCACTATTTGGTCACTTTGAGATAAAACCCAAGCTATTGCAATTTGCGCTGGTTTAAAACCCAGAGAAAATGAGATTTCTTTGAGAACTTGAACCTTTCGATAGTTTTCAGCTATATTACTTGAAGAAAACCTGGGATGATCTCTTCGCCTATCATTTTCGTTCAGATCATCAATGTTTTTGATTTCACCAGATAAAAAGCCACGACCTATTGGCGCATATGGCATTAGGCTTATTCCTAATTCAAGACAAGTCGGAAGAATATTTTCCTCCACATCACGGGTCCATAAAGAATATTCAGTCTCAACACATGTAATGGACACCTCTCGGTGAGCGCGTTGAATGGTCTCGGATGAAGCTTCAGATAATCCAATATATCTCACCTTACCCTCTGCTATTAGGCGCCCCATCTCACCAACTGTCTCTTCAATAGGGACATCAGGGTCCACACGATGTTGAGAAAAAATATCGATATAGTCTGTGCCTAATCTACTTAAACTAGCCTCACATGCCTCTCTCACGTAAGAGGGTTTGCCGTTAACTCCCCCCCTACCGTCTGAATTCGTAACTTGACCAAATTTAGTATTAAGAATGACATCAGAACGCCTATCCTTTATTGCCGTATTTATTAAAACTTCATTTTTACCATTGCCATATGCGTCCGCTGTATTTAATAAATTTAAATCGTTATCTAGCGCATGGTGTATAGCCTCAACAGACTCAATATCGTCTAATTCTCCATATTGGATTGTCATTCCCATACATCCAAGACCAATGGCGGACACTTCTAGACCCTGAGATCCCAAAAAACGTCTTTTCATAAATTATCTCCCACAAACTATATATCTTTTAGGCAATATTAATAACTATATCCCCTACCCCATCTATGTGACCTTTCATTGTATCTCCAGACACAACTGGACCAACACCATCAGGCGTTCCCATATAAATTAAATCGCCAGGCATTAATTCACAAAAACCTGATAAATAATTGATGGTCTCTGCAGTATTCCAAATATGTAAATCCAAAGTACTTTCTTGCTTGATTTCGTCATTAACTTTGATCCAAATAGATCCAGTGCCGGTATCTGGGTGACCAACATCATCCACTGATCTCAGAGCAGTACAAGGAGCCGATTTATCAAAGCCCTTTCCCATATCCCATGGTCTGCCGGCTTTTTTTGCCTGGTTCTGGAGATCACGTCTTGTCAGATCAATACCGACACCATAGCCCCATACGTGATTTAGAGCATCGTTAAGGCTAATATTTATGCCACCTTTTCCAATAGCAGCAACAAGTTCAATTTCGTGATGAAAGTTTGAGGTCATTTTTGGATAAGAGATCGTTGCACCATTTTCCACGATTGCATCGGCCGGTTTCATGAAAAAAAATGGATCCTCTCGATCGGGATCAGCCCCCATTTCAATAGCATGAGCCCTATAATTTCGGCCAACGCAATAAATCCGCCTTATAGGAAAACGCTCACTACTGTTATGAATTGATATCGAGGCTTGCTCGACCTGCGGAATGTTATAGTCCATTAGGCTCTACTCCTAGCTTATTCAAAAAACATAACCTCAAGATCGCATTTCTTTTTATATTTTGAAAGACAAATGACACGCTAAATTATTTGCAAAAGTAACATTATTTTATGTTGTAGTTAATGAAATTGGCATAACTGAGTCTGTCATCCAACAATCATGAAATTCATTATCAATTTGACGCTTTAGTCTAAATTGAAAACCTTGCGTCCTATTATCTCTAGTTTGCAATATTACATCTAATTGAGCATTTCCTCCTTCAACTACATAATTTTCATATTTAATATCTTTAAAATTTAACATTGTTGAATAGATGCCTATCCTAATCATTTCACGAAAACGGCTAAGAGGCCCAGTAATTATTTTATTGGCAGGCGATGCAAAATTATAAGTAATTTCAATTCCATGATTCTTATATGGATAATCATTATTTGCCATAGCATTCATTACTATTTCAACAACTTCTCGCGCGTTTAGCGACGGATCCGGTTGGTTTTTCTCTAAGTCTGCGGCTAGAGAAAAACTTGAAAAAAACAAACATAACAACACTAAATTGTACTCGTTCACAAAACCTTTTGGTAGAAATTGTTTAATTAGTTTCAATTGCATTTTCCTCCTTCATTAGGATAGGCCTCATATCGGGCGTATTTAATGGTATTACTTTGCCCTTATATCTCACACATAAGGTGGGTGAACTTTGCTTCTGCTCATTCCAATCAACCTCTATGTCCGCAATAATTAATTCAGCATCCTCAATAATTTTCAATACCCGCAACGTAGTCTCCTTTAAAAATAAAAAGGAGACGCCATAATAGCATCCCCTTTTTTTGATTGGACCTATGCTAGCCCATGATTAACGCACGTGAATTAAGGTTGCTTAAAAAGGCAATTCCTATGTTCACCATCGCTACTCAAACTAACATAAGTAATTTCCAAATCAAATGACATTGGACCACCTCCTTTCGTTGTTAATGTTAAAAAAAGTTTACTAGTATTATTTAAAAATACAATGATCAAATACAATAAATATTAAAGGAAAATTTCATCAATACTGAAGGATAGTGTTAGGATGAAAGCTTAGCTCAGACAATAATACCTGCTGTAACGTTAATTCGTTAGAGTACATACCATTTATAGTTTATGCTACAAGTACGCTCTTAGGTTTATTACGTCCCCTTTGAGATCGTTTTTTTCTTGAACTCGAGAATTTTATATTTTTTAATTCTGTAACTCCATGCTTTACCCCTCTCTTCGCACTTTTTTTCTTGTGAGAGCTTGAGAGCTTTCGGTTTTTTTCTCTATTCGACCCAGAAGTACTTCTATTATTGCTCTTACGAGTGACTGATTCTTCAGCATCTTTAATATTTTGAGCGTGAAACGGATGGTCAACTCTAACATCTACTAGCTTTCGAATAATTCTTTCAATATCATACAGATATTCGCGTTCCTCCTCATCACAAAATGAAATCGCCTGCCCCCCCAAACCGGCGCGAGCAGTTCTGCCAATGCGATGCACATAGGTTTCGGGTTCATTTGGCAAATCAAAGTTAATTACATGTGTCACACTATCTATGTCGATACCACGCGCAGCGATATCAGTGGCAACTAAAATTCGCAACTTGCCATCTTTAAATCCCTTTAATGCATTTTGGCGAGCATTTTGCGACTTATTACCATGTATTACGCCAGTCCTAATATTTTCCTGTTCTAAATGTTTAGCTACGCGGTTAGCACCGTGTTTGGTCCGGGTAAAAACAAGTGCGCGGGAGACCTCTTTATCCTCCAAAATATAAGATAATAGGTTACGTTTTTTAGACTTTTCCACAAATAACACGTGTTGGTCTATACGATCTGCAGTTGTTGATTGAACATCAATCTCGATTTTTACCGGATTATTTAGCAAGCCCCTTGCTAGAGTTGCTATTTCTGTTGGCATAGTTGCAGAAAACAATAGGGTTTGGCGCTGCTTTGGTATTTGTTTGGTAATTTTTTGAACATCACGAATAAAACCCATATCTAACATACGGTCAGCTTCATCAAGGACGTAAAATTCAATGCCATTAAGGCTTATCTTTTTTTGATTCATTAAATCTAATAAACGCCCAGGCGTCGAAACCACAATATCAACTCCGCGATTAAGCGCTGCAACTTGTTTTATTTGAGAAACACCTCCAAAAATTGTCGTCGTAACAACACTCAAAAATCGACTATAAGTTTGGATACTATCGCCAATTTGAATTGCTAGTTCACGAGTTGGGGTCAAAATTAAAGCGCGTGGTTTTCCTGCTTTTGGACGCCCAATTGCGGATTTAGTTATTATCTGTAAAAGGGGAAGAGAAAAAGCCGCTGTTTTACCAGTTCCGGTTTGGGCAACCCCAAGTAGATCCCTCCCCTTAATCAGGTAAGGAATCGATTTAGCCTGGATTGCGGTTGGAACTGTATAGCCCTGTTTTAGTAGCGCCTTCTGCAGAGGCTCAATTAAATTGAGCTCAGAAAATTCAGTCATGTAATTATATTCTCATTTCGTGAAAAGATATAGGTGTCTTAATGTAACAAAAAACTCTTTATACGCTAGTATATCCAAAGAAAACATTAATAACGCGATATCTCGAAGTTCCTAGTATCTTTTTCTACCTAATATAGACTAATATTTTTTATTATGCTAATGCCCAGCCCATTTTTATTGCTATTCAGCATTAATTGAATACTAAATTATTTCAGCATCGAGGAGTATTCCGTGTTAGGTAAATTTTTCTTAAAAATCCATTGGGTATTATTTATAATATTCGTCAGTTTATGGCTTTATTGGATATTCTCACTGTATAGAGGTGGTGGAGGTAATTTAACACAATTCCTATCTGGATACGTTAAAGGTCTTCTATTTCAGGTAGGCGTAAGAGCGGCAATAGTTGCCGGTTTAACCTCGTGGATTCCAGTATTATTTTTACTCATAGACTATTTTATTAATGGCAAATGGACCTGGTTTCCATGGAAAAGGACTTAATTTAATGAAGAAGATTTTATTCGCACTCCTACTTATTTTTTTCAAAAATCCTGTATCTGCAGAGAGGTATACTTGTTCTTTTCTTGATAAAGATGGAAAAACCAAAATATTCACCGAAACAAGGTCGGGGAATAAATTTGTTGATGGTTTAGGAATTGTCCAAAGCAAAATCAAGGAGAATGATGACATCGTTATATTGTATAACGTTACACTAAACGAGGAAATGGGAATTATTCATTCAACTATTATAACCAAATCAGATCTTAAGTTTGCAAAAACGATATCAGCTCTTGAAAATGTTGGAGGTAAAAATTTTCCACAGAGAATAAAATCTGAGAGCATTAATGGAGCTTGCACAGTAACCATGTAAGTGTCTTTTAGTTATAATATTGGAATAGACTTTCTAAACGTATATTTCATTTTATAATCCTTACCCGCCTTAAGAATTTTAATTGAATTTTTTTAAAGTAATTGAACTGTCCAAAGATCGTTCCGATGACTAATAATAAAATTTGATATGCAATTATAATAACTATGATTCTTAAAACCCAATAAAGTGGGACAAAGCTTATAAGCTGATCTAATTTAATAAAATTTAAAATAGGCTCGGATACAAAAACTGACAGACTCCCTGTAATTCCATAAACAATAAAGATAATAAATAGATGTAACAAAGAGTTTGCTTTGAATATGTTAAGAAATTTAGCTTGCATAATATTGAACTTATCTACGATCTACTGGACACTTGCAAATGATAAAATAAAAAGCAAATGCCTTTTTTTGATTTATTTAATATTTTTTAATCCAGTTGATTAAATAATTTACAGCGATATTTTCAACACCTTCATAACCGTGGTGATGAAAAGGTCCGTGAGGGTCGCCGGAAGATTGTCCACCAGATACCCATAATAATGATTTTTCTTGACCTTCAATAGTATTAAAGAAATCTTGAGCACTAGACGGCTGACATATTTTACAGCCATCACTTTCGTGATGAATTATAAGAATCTTAGTCTTCGGTTTTCTACCAATTACTTCTTGCATAGAATAAGCGTTTCTTTTGCTTATCCTATCATGAAAATAAATAGCCGACATCAAAATAACACCGTCAACCTCTTTTCCATATTCCGCGATATATGATCCAACGGAAACCGCACCACGACTAATTCCAACGAGAAATATTGGAAGATCATTTCTGTTTCTAATTTCATTAACTAATTTATGGATTTTATCTCTATGTAACCCATTCAATCTATCATCATAAGACATTTTTTGTTTTTTGGCGGCATTAGGAAAAATAAAAATATTAGCTCCTTTTTTGAAGAAACTCATGCGTTCTCTAATTAAAAAATTCTTGGAATTTAAATTACCCCACCAACCTGGGCCACCATTAAAAAAAATTAAATTTACAGAATTCTTTTTGTCAACAAGCTCAAATAAAGGAGCAGTTCCAAGATATTTTTTAATTATTTTTCGACCGATCATCGATGCCTTAGAATTACGATTATTACTAATATATGCTGAACAAGCCTGATATGCTCTTTTAGCTTTTTTTCGCATTCCTTTTTTACTTGGGCGCCCATCTGTTAATTTTGATAATAAACCAGAATTCAAGTTCTCGGTTAAACAAGTTTTCAAGTGTCCAGTCGGGGACTGAAAAATTTTCCAATTAATGGCAGAAACCGGACTATTAAAAAAAATAAATAATATTACTAATAAAGTTTTTTTCATTATTACAATTCCTAAATAACTGCAATTATATGGACTAATACAGTATACCGATCAGGGATAAATTAAAGAGTTTGTTGACTACAATTAGCAATCAAATAGTAATTTTATTTTTTTTATGTTATATTAGATTTATCTTAAGCTCTGCGAAGTGATTTTTTTGATTTAGGACCAATCAAATCAGGAGGAATTTCAATATGATTGTTTCTCAATTGCTATCAGAAAAAGGTCCTGAATTACACTCAGTTAATGATGAACATGAAATTAATAAAGTAATTCAAACCTTGGCAAAAAAAAGAATTGGACTAGTGGTTGTTACAGATAATTTGGATCAAATTAAAGGCGTGGTTTCTGAGCGAGACATCGTGCGTGCCCTTGGAGAATTTGGTTCGAAAATTCTAAAATGGCCAGCTAAAAGACTGATGTCCAAGGATCTAATAACTTGCCAAATAGAGACAACAATAAGTGAAGTGATGCATAAAATGACAGAAAATCGGATAAGACATTTACCAATATTGAATGATGAAAAAATTATTGGGATTATAAGTATTGGTGATGTTTTAAAAAACCGCCTGCAGGAATTAGAAAATGAAGGAGCTATGCTAAGACAATATATCTCAAATGGATAATTAAATATCCAGAGCAAGCACTAGGCTTGATGCCGGAAATGCCTATTGTGGTCAGTGGATGCAAATTCAAGATACTTGGTATGCTTGCACTTAGGAGAGCTAATTACAAATAAAGGAATATAACTGTTACAAAAAAAATAGAAGCCTTAGTTAAATTCATTAAAATTTTCAACTCTTATATTAAATCCTATCGTTATTCTCTCTTGGGAGCCTTGATAAGGATAAACCATGTGTTTAAGCCAAGCTGGGAAACAGTAGATACGACCATCTTCTGGAGGTAAATTAAGAGGTTGTCCAAAGGGATTTCCGGGTGTTGGGATCATTTCAACAGCACCTCTTGGATCCAAGAAACTAATTTGACCATTATTGTCATCAACCGGTCCGTCAATACCGGAACTCACATAGTAAACACCTGACCAAGTGCTTCCAGGATGACTATGCATTCTGTGCATGCCGCCATTGCGGATTATATTTGCCCAAGCGATGTAGGTCATATCTGCTGAAAATTTATCATCACTAACACCTGCTGATGTTTTTGTTATTTCAGTAATGGCCGTGCTAATAAAATTAAGAATTTCCTTAACTTCAGGAAAATCCCACAGATGAAGATCGTCTGACGAGTGCCACCCCCCAATTATACTTTTCTTTTTACCTATATCTTGGCGCTCTTTTTCATGAATAATTCTAACAAGCCCTTTGTTGATGGCTTCAGTTTCGTCAAATTTTTTATTAAAAAGTGGTGTTGGCCAGAGAAGTCTTACTCCGTTCTCTAATTCAACTTTTAATTTCATAGTATTTTTCATAAATTAGAAATTTATTATATAATAGAAACCTAATATTACCTTCAACACAATACTAAAATTAAGTGGTTTAGTATTTTGGGTAAGAATGGCGTTTAGAGAGGAGCTACAAAGGTACTAAGATATACTATTAATATAATTACTATTAGTACTATATACTATTACTACGCTCCTCTTATATGGGCCTCATAAGGAAGCACCGATAGACATCTTCTTGCAGACTGAAACAGCCCCAGTATCATCATTATACCATCACCAATATGGAATGACTCTGTAGACACTTTTACGACTCACTGAGTCTATCTTTAGGTGCGTCTGGTGGGGTAAGAAGTTTGGAAATTTACTGACTTTGTATGGCTCTTAGAATGACTCACAGAGGGTGTTTAGAATGAAACTATTCTCGATGACACATCACCATCAAGCTTATAATCTAGGCCTCTAACAGCTTTATCAGTGCCACCATCTATTCTTGCTAGAAGGAATAGGCCCCATGAACCAAGAAAAGCGAAAAATAAAATCCAATGTATTCCCTTGAATAATCTAACTAACATTTAGTCACCCCAACTTCTTAGCTAAATCTTCTGCTCTTAATGACCCACAACATCTGTGCTTATTCGTGTTTATCAATAAGAGTTAGGGCGCTAACTTCACCCTCATAAAATTCGTTGTCTATCTTGTTAAGATTGCAGCATAAGATACAGTCAAATATAAATATTAGAATTATGACAACTAGATGTTTCGGCAATTCCTAGATAAACTTCAAATATTTCAAAACAGAAGTTGTAGGTAATTATTTGTTCGTTATTGTCTTAGACTTTACACTCTTTTATTTCTTAAGGACAAATTTAGGTGCTTTTTTCAATGCAGTTTCTATTTGACGAGAGGCCTTAGTTGATGAGTCAACGAAGATTACTCTCGATAAAATTCAAGGCAGATTTCACAGCCCTATCCAAGTCTTCTCTAGATTTTCCACTACCAGAAGTTTTTGTAAAACACTTCTTATTAATTATCGCCCTAGTGGCTTTTGTGCCATCTAAGAATATAGCACCTCTTCTGGATTTATTTATTATAACAGGGTTGTCATCACAACCATTAAAAGCAATCCCTTTTCCAATAGTACCATTGTGACTAAAAAAATGATTGGACTTCTCGAAAATTATTAGCTCAACATCTGCACCTACTTTCTTGTAAAGTTTTGTTAACGTAACACAGGGTATTGGAGTGTAATGACTTTCCCCACCTTTAAGTATTAACAGCGGTACCGGGAAATTTTGGGGCTCTATAAATGTTGTACAAGGCGGCTCAGCTGCCACAACGCCAGCCCATTTCAAATTATCTAAAAATTCAAGTTTTTTGAACATCATAAGAGCTTGGTGAGCCCCGTAACTGAAGCCGGTATAAAAGAAATTATTTGGGTCGAGTTTTCTATTTTTAGATAATTTTTCTGCTACTTGGCGACCATATACTGCAGCTTGTGGAAATTTTTGTTTTTGACTGGGTTTTAGTCGTTTATTGTAAAATGCGTCTATGACCGCTATTGCGAAACCCCGCTCATTTGCTGCCTTAACCAACCGCTTTGAGTACTCATCGGTTTGAACAATACTTTTACGCAAAAACCCACCATCTCTCGAACTTCCATGTTGGGTTATTATAAGTGG
>JADHRD010000067.1 GCA_016777585.1 Rhodospirillales bacterium
GAGATTTCCGCGTTGTTGCTAATGTAAGAAATCAAACACAAATCGTTGCTGTTCTTGATAGAAGTCCGATTAAGACATTCTCAGATATGAAAGGCAAAGTGGTAAACCTGTTAAGTAAAGGTTCTGGCAGTAACGTTAACTGTGAGAATATTTTTAAAGGCTTAGGGTTAATGGATCAAATCAAACCTAAATTTTTAGGTTTTGCGGCATCGGGTCGAGCTTTAGGTGATCGCCAAGTAGATGTTTTCTGTTCTGCAGGAACCCCATTCACTATTCCAGCTCTTACAGAATTATCAATTCGTAAGCCAGTCCGTTATATTAGCTTGTCACCATCAGAGCAAAAGCAGCTTACATCAAAATTTAAATTCTATTCTCCAAAAACAATTCCTGTGCAAAAAGATGTTCGAGGAATGAAAGAGCCCGCTTTATCATTTTCTTATCCTGTTTTTTGGTATGTTCATAAAACGATGTCCGATGAAGCAGTTTATGAAATGATCAAAATAGCCGCGAATCCTACAAATTTGAAAAAATTAGCGAGTACCGCTGGCTACTGGAAAACATTAAATGGTGATTTTTCAGCGCTTCAAACCCATAAAATGCTGATTCATCCAGCAGCAGCAAGGTATTGGAAAGAAAGAGGTGTAAACGTTCCTCAAGAAATCGTCAAAGGTTTCTAAGCTTTTAAAAACTCAAAATATTTTAACAGGAAGAATCCTTATTTCTTCCTGTTAAAATTTCAGTTTTTGCAAGATTTCTATTTTTCAAGCGTAACTTGAGGTAACATTGATATGGCTGGTGGCACACTCAAAGTCTTAATGAAAGTTGGTCTTATAAGTGAGGAGATGGCCGCTCCTAGAACGTTGACTGGTCCAACAAAAATTCTTTTATCAATTGTTTCCGTTTTATTCTCTTATTTTTTTATTCATATTTCTTTTTTTGGCCCCCCAGTAGCCGAGATTTTTAAAGGTACCTTTATGGTTGGTGCCATGGTTCTATCGATCTTACTTTACATGGGCAGAAAGAGTAAGGTAAATGAAGACTTTGTTTGGCTCGACGAAATCTTCTCATTTTTTGACACGACCGCTATAACTTCCTTACTTGGGGTCTGGGCTTATTGGACATTTTTTAAACCAATCGAACTTTGGAGAGACTTTAGTGGCAACGACGTCGCCATAGTTGCCGTTGTAGGGGCCCTAGTTGGTGTTTGCATCTATATTTATGAAGCTTTCATTAGAAAACCAAGCAATAATCCATCATTATCAGACTGGCTTTACTTAATAGGTGCTGTCTCCGTTACAATTTGGTGGATGTTATCAGCTCAGGAACTTACCATTAGAATAGGTGGACCGGTACCTGCTCAGGTTGTGTTTTTTTCTGGAATGTTAGCTGCGGTTAGTTTTGATGTTGCAAGGCGAGTTGTTGGTCCAATTATTCCACTTATAGGATCATTATTTTTCATTTATTCATTTGCACCTGTAGCAAAGATTATGCCTGGACTACTTGAGCACCCTGGCTTTCCTTTTGAGAGAGTTATGGAATTCCTAATGTTGGCAACTGATGGTATTACAGGCCTAATTATGGATGTATTTGCAACTTACGTAGTTATATTTGTAATACTTGGCGCGTTTCTCGAAAAAACTGGTCTTGGAGCTTTCATAATTGATGCGACCTACCGATTAACAGGAAAAAGGACCGGAGGCCCTGGACTTGCGGCTGTATCATCCAGTGGTCTTTTCGGAATGATTTCTGGATCTGGGGTTGCTAATGTAGTCACAACAGGAACCTTTACCATTCCCCTTATGAAAAGAGTTGGTTACAAACCAGAGTTTGCTGGCGCGGTTGAAGCCGCCGCTTCAACTGGGGGAGCATATATGCCCCCAATAATGGGCGCTGGGGCTTTTCTGTTAGCAGAATTAACTGAGACAAGTTATCTTGATGTGGTAAAGATCGCAATTATCCCAGCGGTTCTCTATTATTTATCAGTTGGCCTAATAGTTTATATCAGAGCTGTTCGAAATGGGCTCCATGGTGTACCGGCTGAGGAACTTCCACCATGGAATACGGTTCTAACTCGGTTACACCTTCTTTTACCAATTCCTGTGATGATTTTCTTTCTAGTTATAGGTGATTCAGCTTTTCTAGCTGCCGCTAAAACAATTGTCTTAATTATACTGCTCAAAATAAGTGATCTGCTTCTCTCAATAAGAACGCCCTATACACCATCAGTTGAAAAACATGTTATCGGCTTTTCTTTGCTTGTAGGTGTCTTAGTTTATTTTCTTGGCGAGCAAATTGGAGGACCATTTATCTGGTTTGTAGACGATTTTATTGGTATTTCACTAGGCGATGCACTCTATTGGACGATTATAACATTTATTTTTCTTAAAACATTTGAAGTCTTAGTTGCGGGTAAAAACGCTGAAATGCCTACAACAATAAATCACGAGGACCTGCCTCCTAATGCTTCGGGGGCCACCCAATCACTCTATGCTGTGTTTAAGGAAATTATTAAAAATATTTGGCTGTCACTTGAGGCTGGAGCAAAAAATATGCTTGTAGTCGGAAGTATTGCCGGCGTCTTAGGAATTTTATTATCAAGCGCAACACAAAGTGATCTTCCAGGAAGAGTCTCTGGACTTTTGGTAGAATTAAGCTTTGGATTACTTCCACTTACAATTTTTTGGGTTATTGTCGCTGGATACATAATAGGGATGGGACTTCCGATCGTAGCCAGTTATGTCATTTTAGCTATCTTTGCGGTAGGTGCTTTGACAGAATTCGGAGTTCCTACAATGGCTGCCCATATGATCAGCTATTGGGTAGCAGTCGTTAGTGCTGTCACACCTCCAGTGGCATTAGCGGCTTATGCAGCAAGTGCGATCTCCAAAGCAGACCCTGTAAAAACAGGTTTCGAAGCATTGAGGTTAGCATCAATGATATTTGTTATGCCATTTTTATTCGTATATTCTCCTCTACTTTTAACCGGTACGGTAACAGAAATTGTAATAACAACTGTGGCATGTGTCCTTGGTGTTATCGCATGGGCTGGATGCCTAGAAGGATATATTATACGAAAAGCTGTTTCGATCGAAAAGGCGATATTAGGAGTTTCAGCTGCTTGCTTGTTATTGCCAGTTGCAGAATTAATAGCTTTCATTTTTAAACTGGAGACTAATCTTGATTATCAAGTTTACCTCGCAGGAACTCTGATTTTAATTGGCTCTCTGGCATGGCAAAAGTTTAAATCAACAGAATAAATAAAAAAATATTTAGAGGTTTTTTTCTAACATTTCGTATATTGCATTGCCCATAATTTGGGTGGAACTGCTGCCACCAATATCTATTGTAGTATGTTTTGCATCGTTAATAACCATCTCTACAGCAGAGTCAATTAGCTCAGAGGCTTTTTGAAAATTTGGATCAGAGTTCTCTCTACCAAACCATTCCAGCAACATCTTTCCAGACATTATCATGGCGAAAGGGTTAGCTATATTTTGTCCTGCGATATCGGGTGCAGATCCATGAGTGGCCTGAGACATCGCCTGCGTATCACCAACGCATAAACCTGGAGCTAATCCAAGCCCCCCTACTAAACCGGCACCTAAATCAGTAAGGATATCTCCAAATTGATTAGTTGTTACCACCACATCAAAATCCTGCGGCTTCATCACTAGATGCGCAGCAATAGTATCTATGTGAATTTCTTCGAATTCGACATCAGGAAATTCAAGAGCTACTTTTCGGCACTCTTCTGCAAACATGCCACAAGTTAGACGATATACAGCCTCTTTATGAGCAGCAGTAACCTTTCTCCGGTCTCTTTTTTGCGCTATTTTAAAAGCTTCGCGTGCCACTCTATTCGAACCCTTCCGCGTTATTACACGAGAGCCAATAGAAATCTCACTATTTGGTCTATATTCACCCGAATCTGAAGTAATAGTTGTATCCCAAGATTGCATTCCCTCCGTGACCTCTCGGACGAACACAATATCAACTTTTTTATGCACAGAATTAATATTATTATATGATCTAACTGGTTTTATACTTGCAAAAAGATCAAAAATTTTTCGAATTGGTGGCATTATCCAAGTTGGATCATTGCGAGGATATGCTTGATGCCCGATTGGTCCCATTATCCAACCATCCATCGCTTTAAGTCCATCAACGGTTACCTCTGGTGTAGTATTTCCATGCAAATTGTGCCCCTCTTTTCCTATTGGAAAATTTGACCATTCTACTTCACATTTTGCAATTTTAGCTGCTGCAGATAATACTTTTACGGCTTCTGGAACGACCTCGTAGCCAATATCGTCGCCCATTAATATCCCAATTTTCATTTTTAGACCTATTAAATCAATTTTAATTCAATTTACTAAATGCTTTTAATCTTAAATTTGAATCTCCAGCAAGGTGACACCATATCATAGCATCTCTAACGAGCTTATCTACGCGGGGATTACTTCGACAACCTAACGCACCATGTATATCCATGTTCAGTCTTGTTACTTTCAAAACCACATCAGTTGAGTAATTCACCATCAGTACGCCATTAGCTGATCGACTGCCCTGATCGTGTTCCCAAGCAACCCTCAGAACAAATGATCTAAGCGCCTCCGTCAACATATTCATCTCGGCAATAGCCAACTGAACGAGTTGATGTTCGACAAGTTTTTTTCCACCCTGCATTTTATTAGAAGCATAACTCATCGCAAGGTCATTTGCATCGTCACAAACACCAACCGCGTTAGCCGCTAATTCAAGATCACCAAACAAATCTCCACCAGTTGTATCACCCCCCGCCGCTTTCACCGAACCAGTCCCTACCTGTCCGATTACATTATTATTGGGAACGCGGGCGTCCTCAAATATTAGCTCAGCGTTTTGATAAAAACGCCAGCCTGCCTTGTTGAATATCTTGCCTATCCTAAACCCTGGGGTATCCTTCGGAACTAAAAATAATGTTCCTCCATGGATTATATCAACATTTGGATCTGTCCGTGCGTCGATGAAAAATAATGAACCAACA
Organism: Rhodospirillales bacterium; assembly: GCA_016777585.1. Taxonomy (GTDB): domain Bacteria; phylum Pseudomonadota; class Alphaproteobacteria; order Rhodospirillales; family UBA2165; genus TMED23. The sequence continues at coordinate 5,027 of JADHRD010000067.1, forward strand.
CTGCCATTAGCTATAAATGTTTTTTCACCATTTAGAATCCAATCATCACCATCTCTCTCGGCTTTCAGTCTGTATCCAGCTTTCGGATCACTCTTTGGTGGCAACCTGTTATCACATCCAGCATTTGGCTCTGTAATTCCCCTACCGAGCATATAACGATGATCCTCAATAAATGGAGCAAGGAATCGGCTCTTCTGGTCTTCATTGCAGGCGTTAACAATCAAATGACTCCATTTCCAATTCTGACTGAAGGCTTTGCAAATAGCACTGTCTCCGCGAGCCAGTTCCATCATTACTAATGCTTGAGTTACAAAACCTGTGCCGGGCCCGCCCCATTCTTTTGGTACAGCTAAAGTACGAAATCCGAGCTTCGACCCTTCTTCTATTACAGACCAGTCAAAGGGATCAAAACCCCCTTCGATTTGATCACGAGGAACTGAAATTGGTTTAATCTTGCTGTCAGAAAAATCACGGGCTTTATTTTGCCAGCTTAACTGTTCATCATTTAAAGAGAAATCCATCATAAGCCCCTTTTTGCTAATCTAAATCTGCCACTGCTTCCGCAATACGAAGTTTTGTACTTAAATTTTGTGTGTCCGAATTTAAAAAAATTAATGAATCTTCAAGATATTTTTGAAGCGGCATATCTCTCATAACGCCCATAGCCCCGAAGCACTCGGCTGAGAGGTGCGCCACCTCTTGCATTGCTTCTGCAGTAAAACTACTAGCGATAATTTCTAATGGTAAATTATTCATGCTAAAATCACTAATAGTATTCTGATTGTCTATAGCCCAAGCTGTTTTCCATAACATTGCCCTCGCGTGCTCAATTTTTATTGCCATATCGGCAATCATTTTACCTATAGCTTGATGCTCAATTATATTTGATCCACCTTGATAACGAATTTTGGTATATTCAATTGCTGCTTCAAAAGCAGCTCTGCCTACACCTAAATTAATTGCTGCCTTTTGTACTAATTTCCTTTTAAAAAATTCAATGTTACCATCTGACGTATTCAACATATCATCTTTAGATATACGGCAATCGGAAAACTCTAACGAAGAGCAAATTCCATGATGCCAGATTGTTTCTGTTGGATTAATGTTAGATATTTCATCTCCACATTTAATGCCACTATTAGACTTTTCTATAATAAATAATTTATAGTCTTGATCTAACTTAACAGGAGCAATAATCAAATCAGAAATAGGACCATTTGTGATAAAATCTACCAAGCCATTAATAACAATCTCATTAGAAACCGTTTCAGCTCTCAGGGTAATATCCATTTCTTGATTTTTACCTTTGGGATAATGCCAACCATCAGAAGCATTGGTATCTAAGCCTGCAAAACACAAATGGAATTGTGTATCCTCAAGAAAACGTTTCAAATATTTACCTTTTTGATTATCTGATGCGAACTTTTCAAAAAATAAACCCGCTAGCAAACTTGTTTCACCAATAGTTATCGCTAAATCCGCATCACCAACGGATATCTCTTCCAGAACAACGCATGACGTGAGAAGATCACCACCAACTCCTCCCAATTCTTCTGGAATTGATAAACTACGCAAACCCAATTCTGAGATTTCAGTTAAAAGCTGATTTAAGATAGGTTTATGAAAGCTTTGCAAACGATCTGAATTCAAAGCTGGTATTTTAACTTTTTCATTAACAAATTCTCTAAGCATGCTCCTAAATTCGAGCTGTTCAGAAGTAAGGTTCATATTAAACATTTAACCAGTCTCTCCCCAATTAAGGTCTCAAAAATAATCCGACCGGATTATTATATTCAAATTGCTGTCAAACCACCATCAACGGCAATGTTTTGACCAGTTATATTTTTTGAATTAACTAAAAATAAAGCTGCATCTGCTACGTCTACGTCTTCAGGAAACTGTCCAAGTGGAATCCGATTTAACATATTTTTCCGAGCCGAATGATCCAGAGACTTTTGTCTTGATTCTGTCATTACAGTTGCTGGAGAAATGGTATTAACGCGAATATTATCTTTAGCCCATTCAATCGCCAGCATCCTGGTCATTTGGATCATTCCACCTTTAGATATTCCATATACCGTTCTTCCAGCGAGACCTACCAAACCATGAGTTGATGAGATGTTAATTATGGAACCGTTCTTTTTCTTAGTAATGCAATGATCTGCAAAAAGTGTAGACATAAAATAAGAACCTTTAAGATTCGAATTCACAACAATATCCCAATCATCCCAACTAACATTGATTGCAGGTTTTATGAGCGGCGTAGCTGCATTATTAACCAGCACATCAAGCCCTCCAAATTTATCAATACTTTTTTGTATAACTTCATTAATACTTTCCTTTGAAAGTAATTCTAGCTCCATTGGAATAACGGTAATATTTTTAAAATCTTTATGCTTAACGACATTTGTTAGTTTATTCATATCGCGACTAGTTATGGTGATATTTAAACCCTCTTTTGCAAGCACACGTGCTATACTTAATCCAATACCGGTTGATCCACCTGTGATTAGAGCTGCTCGTGGCCGTATTTTGCTCATAAGAAAAATCTCCAAAAAATTAGAATTTATTAGACTTTAAATTATCAGAACAAACTAAGAGATATAAGCTTTCTAGTCTATGCTCAAAAAAGCTTTTCCGCAATTTATTGATGCTTCAATTGATGTTTTTTTTCTTTTTTCGCCACTCCCATGGGGCAGTAAATTGGCTCCGCCAAATACCTTTTTTCTGTTTTTGCGCAATTTTCTCAGCTTCAATATAATCTGATGAATACCTGCGATAAGCCAAAGCCCAACCATTCTGAACCATATATAAATTAATATTAACGGAACCAACTCTGCATACAGCAACTACTCGTCCATAACGATCAATATCCTTGGTAAAGCAAGTTACCCAATGATTAGTAATAAGATTAGCTAGAGCATTAGTAGACTCCCAGCCACAACGCCATTTTGTCTCTTGTAACCCACATGTCTGAATCCGCTCTGGCGCGTCTATTCCATGAAGACGTATTCTCGTCTTACCAATTCGCAAACTATCACCATCTGTTACTCTTGGTTTGCCAGTTAACATTTCCTCAGACGATTTAAAATTGTCAGTGTAAACATGCATTGGTAAAAACAAGCATAGAAAAACTAATATAAAATATTTAAAATATTTCTCTTTAATAAATTGATTGGATCCAATGAAATTCACAAACCACTTCCTATTAACTCAACAACCTAATATTTGTTTTAATCTATCTTTCGTCCCTTATTCGTTTTGCTTTAAATTCAGTTTTTGGCAAGGTACCTGGTTTTAGCACTTCCGCATTAATTGTTACCTCGCACCGTGTTTTAATCTCACTAACCACTTGAGCAGTAATATCATTCATATGCTCAACACGAGCGGTCATAATATCCAAGCCAGATGTGTTTTTTTCAATGAGTATTTCATACTCATCACCAACGCCAGGTATTGCTCGGATGGCTTGCTCCAATTGAGTAGGATACATTTTGATACCCCTCAAATTTATGAGATCGTCTGCCCTTCCCGCAAAAGAACCCATTGCCCTAACGTGTGTCCTACCACAACCGCATTTATCATAAGAAAAAGTTGTATAATCACCAATATTAAAACGTAATTGTGGAGAACTCTCTGAATTGAGACTAGTGCAAACCGTAATGCCTTTTTCACCTTCCTCTACACTGGTTAGAGTTTCTGGATCCACAAGCTCCCAAATTTGGTGATCTTCCATCAAATGTGTCGCAACAATATCATCGGAAACTTCAGAATGAGAGCATGAGTAGCCCCCACAATGCGGTGAGACCTCTGTGCAACCATAGAACTCTCTCACTTCAGCCCCCCAAAGAGTTTTAAGTCGATTTCGAGTATTTATAATACCTGCAGCTGGTTCCCCTCCAACGAAAATCATTCGAATTGCACTCTTTGATGGCACCATTCCCATTTCCTCCATTGTGCGACCTAAATGAAGAGCATAGGAAGGAGTGCAACACAAAACTGTAGGGTTAAACCTATTAATAATATTTGCCCTCATTTCAGTGGACATTCCACCCCCAGGAATGCATGAGACTTTCATTCGTTGCAGTGCGTATTGAACTCCCCAAGCAAAAACATGAGGACCATAGCCACTAGCGAGAAAAACTGTATCGCTTGATCGGATACCAAAACTATACATCGCGCGAGCGTTTGCCCATTCCCATAGATCTCTATCTACATGCGAGTAACGAAACACGCGCGGAACTCCGCTCGAACCCGAGGAAGAGAATAACATCCAACCACGTTCTTTCCATAAATTTTCATCTATTGTGCAGTAATTTCCATATGGAGGATTTTTTTCTACATCTTCCATCATTTCCTTTTTGTCAATTACCGGCCACTTGTGAAGGTCATCTGATGATTGAATGTCCGATGGGATCAAACCTAGTCGATCAAACCGCTGTTTATAGAAATCACTATTTTCATATAAAAATGGTGTAACTACTTTAAGCTTAGCATTTTGAATGTTAGTAAGCTCGTCTCTATTTGCACATTCGAGTCTTGGTGACCATATCTGGTCATTAGCTGGAGTATTTGCATCGTATTTATATTTATCTAATATTTCCAGCCACTTGGTTCGAGTTTGCTCTTGGCGATTGTTCATAATCTAGAAACCTCATCATATTTTTGATTGATCTATTCTACAATAAATATAGTTTAAATAAAATTAGTTCTCAAAAAAAAGGATGTTTTATCAATGTCAGCCTCAAGTAAACCTATGTTCCGAGCCGATCATGTTGGAAGTTTATTGCGGCCAAAATCAATTACAGATGCTTTCAAAAAATTCAATAATAATGAAATTAGTAATGACGCCTTCACAGAGATTCAAGATTCTGCAATTATAGATGTAATAAACTTACAAGAAAATCTCGGGTTGCAATCTATAACGGATGGTGAATTCAGGAGGGCATCATATTGGTCGACTTTCGTAGAACGTGTTCAAGGTTTAGAGGTGGCAGAATCACGATTTTCTTTTCATGATGACCACGGCCATGAGCAACAGTTTACCGCTCCAATAGTGACAGAAAAACTCTCGCGGCCTCAATCGGTCGCTGGTGATGAATTTAATTTTGTAAAAGAAAATACATCTCAAACACCAAAAACTACTATTGTATCCCCGCCGACAATGCATATGTGGCGCCTCGATAAAACAATCGTCGATAACTGCTATGATTCACGGGAAAAATATTTTTCGGAGTTGGCCAAGATCTTTAGAGAGGAAATTCAAAGTCTTTTTGAACTCGGCTCAACATATATTCAACTTGATGACGTTCCTATTCCAATGATGAGTGATCCTAAAATTTTAGATATTATTCGAAATGATGATATTAACCCAGATGTTTTATTAAACGACTATATTAAATTATTCAATGACTGCATTGATGAACGTCCAAAGGAATTAAAAATTGCTGTTCATATGTGTCGGGGTAATTATAAAGGCAAATTTCTCTCTGAGGGAGGCTATGAGACTTTAGCTGAGAAAATTTTTAATGAGCTTAATGTAGATACGTTTTTTCTAGAATATGACTCGCCTCGATCTGGTGATTTTGAACCTCTTAAACATGTTCCTAAGAATAAATCTGTTATTCTTGGTATAGTATCGAGTAAGACACCTCAGCTTGAATCCAAAGACGATTTAAAGGCAAAGATAGATGACGCAAGCCAATATATTGATATCAATCAGTTAGGACTAAGCCCACAATGCGGTTTTGCGAGTACAGTCGCTGGAAACCCAGTGACATTAGACGTCGAGAAATCTAAATTATCTCTAATCGTTGAAGTAGCAAACGAGGTCTGGGGATCGAAATAAAAAATTTTATAAAGTTAGTTCCAAACTAAAAAAAAAAAATATTGTGCAACCCCTGACTATCAAGCCCGGCTTTACGTTCGAATACTAGCCGAACCCCATATTCAAATATTAATGAGCAAGGACAGAGGATAATTTATGACTAAAACTAGGGCTTCCTCTATTCGAATTCTTCTCACTTTGAGTGGGTTAACATTTCTGGGGCCATTCGCCTTGGATGCTTTTTTGCCCGCCATAAAAGATGCCGCTCAAGACTTGAATACAACAGAGGGGCAAATAATGATTTCCTGGGGAATGCTCGCAGTCGGAAGCGGCCTAGGCCAAATATTTTATGGTCCGATATCAGATAAAGTTGGACGAAAACCAGTTATTATTTTTGGCCTTACACTTTATATAATAACTTCAGCAATCTCCGCTACTGTTACAAGTGTGGAACCATTATTTTTCCTTAGATTTTTTCAAGGGTTAGCAGTGGCATCTTCGATGATAATGATGCGGTCGGTTGTGAGAGATTTGTTCAATGTAAAAGAAGGTGCAAAGTTATTTTCTAATTTATTTTGCATACTCGCCTTTATGCCAATTATTGGCCCTGTTATTGGCGGATACCTAACCAATGAATTTGGATGGCATTCACTTTTTATTGGCATGGCATTGGCTTCTTCAATTAGTTTAATAATAATAATAGTTTTTCTTGATGAAAGCCTGCCAAAAAAAGATAAGAATGCATTACGACCTAAGATTTTAATGGATAGTTTTAAAGAAATTATTTCAGAATACAATTTCCTAACCTTTCTTTTGATTGGAATTGGAACTTACATCGGTTTATTTGGGGTGTTGGCGGGTATTACGACCGTTCTCACGGGATCATTGCAGCAAAATGCAGAAATGGTGGGATATTATATTTCTACTGTAATGGTAGGACACTTCGTTTTTGCCGTGTTGGCTGGAGCGATAATACAATACCTCGGAATTAACCGTATTATTTTTATTGGAACCCTAACCAGTTTGTTCGGCGCCACAATTTTAGGGTGGTGGGCACTAAACGGGACAACAACGATTTATACTGTCCTAATTCCGACTACAATTTATCTTATGGGCTTTGCACTCACATTGCCCGCGATGAGTGCTGGCGCAATGTCAAATTTTCAACATATGAGTGGCCGCGCTTCCTCACTTTTAGGTTTTATTCATCAAGTTGCTGGCGCATTAACAGCAATAATTATAGGTTTTGTTGTTGATGGAACTCAAATACCAATGGCAATAGCACTGTTTAGTGGGAGCTTATTTGCTTTTTTAATCTACATAATAAGAATTTCCAAAGTAAGGTTTGAGGATTAAGATTATGAGCAAAAAGCAAGAATATCTGTTTTATGCAATAATTCTTGGCCTTCTGACTATGACTGGAACCGTTGCCGTTGATTTATTTGTTCCTACAATCCCCTCCATATCATCTGATTTTAACATAGGCATAGGCTCAATTGAGTTATCTCTTGCAGCTTTATTTATTGGAAATGGCATAGGACAAATAATTTATGGCTCTATCTCGGATCGTTTTGGCCGGAAACCAGTGATATTAGTTAGTTTGTTAATTTATTTCATTTCAACAGTTGGAGCAGGATTGTCGACAAATATCGAAATATTAATTATTTGGCGATTCTTTCAAGGTCTATTAATGGCATCGGGCCGAATTCTAGCAAATGCAGTAGCACGAGATTTATTCGAGCGTGATAAGCTAGCTCGATTTATTACACTCATTATGGGCGTAGGCATACTTTCTTCACTTTTTTCAGCTCCCTTGGGAGGATTTTTGTCTGAAAATTTTAGATGGCCCACTGTATTTTGGTGCATGTCTATTTATTCAGCTGTCACATTTTCTATCTTTTTTCTCTCCTACAAAGAGACAAATAACAACAAAGACTATTTAGCGCTGAATATTTCTAATTTATATCAGAATTTTAAAATAATTATCAGCAATAAAAGATTTATTTTAAATGTTATATGCGGTGGTTTTGTTTTAGGTGGAGTTGTCTCTTTTCTAAATTCTTCATCTGGTATTTTACTCCAGTATTATGGAGTTAAACCTACCACTTTCGGATTAATGTATTCCTTAGTAATGTTAGGGTATGGAGTATCAGCGTTGATAAACCAGAAACTTTTAGACCTAGTGGGCTCAAGACGAATGATGCTTATTGGTAGCATCTTAGTGGCATTTTCTGGAATGCTAATGTTATCTATGAACTTAATACAATTTGATCACCCATTGGCAATAATACTTCCTATGTTTATTTATATGATAGGATTTGCTTTCGTATGGCCAATAACTGTATCTGCTTGCCTTCAACCCTTTCCAGAAAAGGCCGGAGCTGCCTCATCTTTGCAGGGCTTTATTCAAAATACGATGTCAGCGGTATTCTCTGGATTACTGGCACTAACGTTTAATGGGACGCCTATGCCCCTATGTATTGCTCTTTTAATTGCAGGCATTCTTACAG
>JADHRD010000068.1 GCA_016777585.1 Rhodospirillales bacterium
ATTTTTTTTGCTATTACTTTTTCTGCCGAAGCGTTTGGAGAATTAAGAGTTGATATCACTCGAGGTGTTGTGAAGCCTATTCCAGTGGCTGTAACTAATCTAATGGGGAATACTCCTAAAGAAAAGAACTTGGGCATAAATATCGCAAATGTTATTAAAGCTGATTTAGTCAGATCTGGACTGTTTGAAGCGATCGACAATAAGGCATTTATTGACATTGAAGCCTCGCTTAATATTGTGCCGAAGTTTGGTAATTGGCGAATTCTTAAGGCGCAAGCGCTTTCTCAAGGCAAAGTTGTATTAGGATCGGATAATCAATTAAAAGTTCAATTTAGATTATGGGACGTATTTTCTGAACAGCAAATGGTTGGAAAGGTTTATTCGACTGTGTCAGGAAACTGGAGGAGGATAGCTCATATTATAGCAGATTCAATTTATAAAAGAGTGACGGGAGAAGATGGTTATTTTGATACCCGGATTGTTTATATCGCCGAAACTGGTAGAAGCGATAAGCGGGTTAAGCGCTTGGCAATTATGGATCAAGATGGAGAAAATCACCATTTTTTAACAGATGGTAAATCGTTAGTTTTAACTCCGCGGTTTTCGCCCTCAAGACAAGAAATTACCTATATGTCGTATCATGGCAATGTTCCACGTGTTTATATTTTTAATATTGATTCTGGTAGGCAAGAGTTGCTCGGCGATTTCCCAGGAATGACATTCGCACCAAGATTTTCTCCCGATGGTAAATCAGTTATTATGAGTATGGCAAAGGATGGTAATTCGGAAATTTACACTCTTAATTTGCGCACAAGAGCGATAAAGCGATTGACCAATCATTCTTCTATCGACACGTCACCTCATTACGCTCCAGATGGGTCGCAGGTTGTATTTAATTCAGACAGGTCAGGATCTCAACAAATTTACGTAATGAGCGCCGAAGGTGGTCGCGCGAAACGAATAAGTTTTGGCCGTGGAAACTATGCAACCCCAGTTTGGTCGCCGAGGGGAGACCTCATAGCCTTTACTAAAATGACACGGGGTAAGTTTTATATCGGAGTTATGAATACTGATGGCAAGGGAGAGCGCCTTTTGGCGGAGGGATTTATGGTGGAGTCTCCTACATGGGCGCCGAATGGACGGGTCTTAATGTTTTTTCGTGAAACCCCAATAAGCAAAAAGGGTGGCATCAATTCCAAACTTTTTTCTATTGATTTAACCGGTTTTAATGAGCGTGAGGTTATGACACCTATTGACGCGTCTGATCCAGCATGGTCACCCTTGATTCCTTAGTTTTTAATGGTATAGTGTATTTTAATAATTTTTTTTTAAGATTATGCATTTTTAGTTCGTAATTTTATGTGATTGTGTTAAACACATATTATGTATAAACCAAAATTAGGTGAGGTTTGTTTTTTTTAACAATGCTCCGATCAAGGGGATCGAGATATGAATTTTAAGAATTTATCAGTTTTATTTGCAGCGTTATTTTTTGTTGTGGCTTGCGAATCCACGTCGACTGAGTCTACTAAGACCACCGGCGGTGGAGACACAGCCAATAAGAGTGCAGAGACGAAAGTCAAACCGAAAGGATTTTCTGTTGTGCCAGGATCGGCACAGGATCTGGTCGTTAATGTGGGAGATCGAGTATTTTTTGCGTTGAACAAATCAAATCTTAACGCAATAGCTCGAGGTACGCTTGAAAAACAAGCTGCTTGGTTGAAGAAACACGCAAGAGTTAAAGTCGCGCTTGAAGGCCACGCTGATGAACGTGGTACGAGAGAATATAATTTGGCGCTAGGGGAAAGACGTGCAAATGCAGCGAAGGATTTCTTGGTTGCGCTCGGAGTTAGCCCGAATCGGATTAAGATTATTTCTTATGGGAAAGAGAAGCCTGTGGCATTGGGTCATGATGAAGCTTCGTGGTCCCAAAACCGCAGAGGTGTGACTTCGGTTTCAAACTCTGGAAGTTAAGTTTAATCTGTTTTTAAATGACCCATCTTTATTTATAAATTAAAGGTGGGTTTTCTGTATTCGATTTTGCCATTATTTTGCCAATTTTCATGATTAGTTTAGTGTTGTAAACATAAATCGGTTCCTGCTTAATTTGGAAAAATACAATCATGATTAATAAATACATTGCTTTTTTTTTCGTTATAATAGCGTTTGTTATGTTAGAGATTGGAGTGCTGGGTAGTCAGGAAAAAGGAATACCTGACCTTTTAACAAAAATCGATCGCCTGGAGCGTGATATTAAAGTTCTTAGTCGCGAAGTTTACTCGAAAAATCAATCCAACAACGGCATTATTGAGAAAAAAGCGGGCCCTGAGGGTGTCACCAACGCGGGTAGTGCTTATGTGGTTCGCTTAGAGGATAGACTTTCTTCCGTAAAGGATGAGTTACAGAATACTACTAATATAATTGAACGGATTACTCGGGATGTTGATGATCTCAAAAATAAGATAGATACCTTATTAAACGATTTTGGATATCGTTTAAGCCGCATCGAGCGTGTTCTTAACCAGAACGGACTGACAGCTGATAATACTGAGAAACCGTCAAGGCCAGGTGCTCAGGGTTTATCATCAATCCCGAGAACGGCTCCAGTTCAGGACCTTACTGGCAAAGCAAACATCAGTACTAACCCTAATGATAAAAAAGGCATATTAGGGGTAATTAGTGAGACAAGTATGAGTTCGGCCAAAAATTTTGATGAAGAAACCATAGTTACCCAAAAAAAGAAATCATTAACGGATAAAGAAAAAGTTGCCTTGAAGGCTACCTTGCTTCCTACTGGTTCGCCAGAGTTGCAATACAAATATGCTTTTAATTTACTTAAACAGAATGATTTTCGCTCTGCCGAGAATGCTTTTAAGGAATTTATAGGTTTGCACGGCAACCATAAACTGATTTCAAATGCTTTTTATTGGTTAGGTGAAACTTATTATGTTAGAAAAAAATATAGAGATGCAGCAAAGACTTTCTTAAATGGGTACCAAAAATCTCCAAAAGGCTTTAAGACTCCTGACATCTTGCTCAAATTAGGAATGTCTCTAATACAAGATGAAAAATCAGAAAATGCATGCGAAGTATTTGAAAAATTAAAAAAGGATTATCCAGAGATCACTGGAAATATTAGACAAACATTAAAGAGAGAACAACAGAGAGCGCGATGCAAATAATCGTCAACACCACGCTTGTTAGAGAGTAGTCGGCAAGAAAAAAACTTTGAGAGTTTGTTTGCTCCTTTCGAGAAAATTTTGTTGCAAAACAAAACCTTCGCAGTGGCCGTGTCAGGCGGTTCTGACAGTATGGCAATGTGTCTGATTGCAAACGAATGGGCAAAAAAAAATAGTCGGATGATGGTGGCCTTAACCGTCAATCACCAGTTAAGAAAATCGGCAGGAGATGAAGCTAGAATAATTGGGGGTTGGTTGGAGCCTTATAAAATAACCCATTATTGTCTAAATTGGAATGCACCTAAACCCAAATTTGGTTTGCAGGCCTCAGCTAGGCAAGCGAGATATGATCTCATGATAAAATGGTGTAAAGAAAATAATATTTTTGTTTTGATGATAGGGCATCATTTACAGGATCAAGTTGAAACGTTTTTGTTAAGAACTGAGCAAAGTAGTGGGACTGATGGTTTGGCATCAATGAATGCACTTTCCAAGCGTAAAGAATGTTCTTTATTGAGGCCATTACTGAAAGTACCCAAAGAAAGGTTACAAAATTTTTTACGAGAGCGGCAACAGGAGTGGTTTGAAGACCCGTCAAATAATGACCCTAAGTTTCGGAGGACACATGTTCGACATATCGTAAATCAACTGGTTCAAAATGGATTACCCCTTGAGGTTGTATCAAATGTAATCGATCAATTTGGGGTTTTAAGGCAGAATTTTGATGATATCACCAATTTATTTTTGAGAAAGGCAGTTAAGTTCTCGGCTTTAGGGTATGGGACTATTAGTTATAAATTATTTACAGCACTACCAGAAGTTATTATCCAGCGAATATTAGTGCATATCGCTCTCGAGTTTGGTGGTAAAATTTATCCCCCACGCGGTAAAAGTCTGAGACGATTAATTAAATTAATAAAAAAACAAGAAAAATTCTTTTTCTCACTTGGTGGGTGCCAATTTATTGGGACTGATAATTGCATAATTTTTTTTCGCGATCGGAGATCTCTGCAGAGTCAAGATGTCGCTTCAGGTGATGAGGTCTTGTGGGGTAACTCTATTAAAATTTCTATTTGTGGCCCAGTTGGTCAAATTGCTAAATTAGCACCGCTTGGCAAGCGGGGTTGGTTAAAAATTGGAAGAGCATCAGACTACGATAAGCCAACAAATATGCCGCACACTGTGCATTATTCGATGCCGAGTCTATTTGATGAAAACGGTGTGTTACATGTCCCTAGTATAAATTATTACAGACCGGTAGATAAAATTAATAATTTAAGAATTGCTTCTGTAAAATTTGTTTTTAACTAATGTGTTTGGTACGGTAAAAATTGACATTTTAGGATGAAAAATATAGGAAATTAGATAATTTTGGGAAAATAGGTAAATTATTACTTGTTAAGCGCTTTTAATAAACTAAATATATTCTCTGTACGTATTAGACTCAATTGCTAGTTCTCTCAAATGAATACCTGGAAGGTTTTAAGCTTTGAACTTTAAAAAAAATATTGCACTGTGGATCATCATAGCTCTACTGATTTTCACACTCTTTAATCTATTCCAAGGATCTAACAGGGAGGGAGCATTCCAAGCTCTAGCGTTTTCTGATTTTCTCGCAGCGGTTGACAACGGCACAGTTAGGGACGTTACAATTCAAGGTAAAAAGGTTACGGGTCATTATGGCGACGGGAGAGCGTTTAAAACATATTTGCCTGAGGATCCAACGTTGATCCCCAATCTTAGTAAAAAAGGAGTTCATATCAAAGCAGTGCCAGTTGAAGATGATCTATCGCTGTTCGGGATATTAATTTCGTGGTTTCCAATGTTACTGCTGATTGGCGTTTGGATATTTTTTATGCGCCAAATGCAAGGCGGTGGGAAAGGGGCAATGGGCTTTGGTAAGTCGAAGGCAAAACTTTTAACTGAAAAAACAGGCAGGGTTACTTTTGAAGATGTAGCTGGAATTGATGAGGCGAAGCAAGAATTAGAGGAAATCGTAGAGTTTTTGAAAGACCCAGCAAAGTACCAAAAGTTAGGGGGGAAGATTCCAAAAGGGTGTTTGCTTGTAGGCCCTCCAGGAACTGGTAAGACATTGCTAGCACGTGCAATAGCAGGAGAAGCTAATGTTCCTTTTTTTACGATATCGGGGTCAGACTTTGTAGAAATGTTCGTTGGAGTGGGCGCCAGTCGAGTAAGAGACATGTTTGAACAGGGTAAAAAAAATGCACCATGTATTATTTTTATAGATGAATTAGATGCAGTAGGGAGACATAGAGGTGCAGGACTCGGAGGCGGCAACGATGAACGTGAGCAAACTCTTAATCAAATGTTAGTTGAAATGGATGGCTTTGAATCAAATGAAGGCGTCATTTTAATAGCTGCAACCAATCGCCCTGATGTTTTGGATCCAGCGTTATTGCGCCCAGGGCGATTTGACCGTCAAGTGACAGTGCCGAATCCAGATATTATTGGTAGAGAAAAAATCCTTAAAGTGCATGTTCGTAACGTTCCTATCGCTCCAGATGTGGATTCCAAGGTGCTAGCTCGTGGAACCCCCGGTTTTTCGGGAGCGGATCTCGCAAATTTAGTCAATGAAGCTGCGTTATTAGCTGCAAGAACTGGCGGTAGACTGGTAACCATGTCAAATTTTGAGGATGCTAAAGATAAAGTTATGATGGGAGCTGAGCGAAGGTCAATGGTCATGACTGATGATGAGAAAGCGCTGACAGCATATCATGAAGCTGGGCACGCGATAGTGGGTATTAACGTCCCAAAACACGATCCTTTGCACAAAGTCACGATAATCCCTCGAGGGCGAGCCCTAGGTGTTACGATGTCACTGCCAGAGCGCGATAAGTATAGTTATTCGAAGCTAGAACTCGAATCTAAATTAGCTGTGATGTTTGGAGGTCGACTGGCTGAAGAACTTATATTTGGAGCGGAGAATGTAACCACTGGTGCGGGTAATGATATTCAGCAGGCGACAAATATGGCACGGCGTATGGTAACGGAATACGGATTCAGTGATAAATTAGGGAGATTACGTTACACAGACAACGATGAAGAGGTCTTTCTTGGTCACTCGGTTGCGCGCCATAAAAATGTTTCAGATGCAACAGCAAAATTGATAGATGAAGAGGTTAGAAACTTAATCGAAATTGCTGAGAAAACTGCTCGTAAGGTTCTAACCGATAAAGGTGACGATTTAGAAACGCTAGCCCAAGGATTGTTAGAATATGAAACACTTAGTGGTAATGAAGTGAATCTACTTCTGAAAGGTGAGGCAATTCTCAGGGATGATGACAATGATAAGAAAGAGAGTGGACCAATAAAATCATCAGTACCTGCAAGTGGAAATAGCAACCAAAGTAGTAGTGATAAGAATGCAAATAAAGACTTTAATCCAAAACCACAACCAGAGGTCTAAACAGCATTATTTTGCTGAACTACCGTTGAACAAGCCCTTAATCATGGGGATTCTTAATGTAACACCTGATAGCTTCACTGATGGCGGAAAATTTTTGGACCCGTTAAAAGCAGTGAGGCATGCCGAAAAGCTCGTCGACGAGGGTGCGGATATAATTGATATAGGTGGCGAATCCACCCGTCCTGGTGCTAGTTCTGTTGATTTAGCAGAAGAATGTAGAAGAATTTTGCCGGTAATTAAAGATGTTGTGAAACTAGGTACTGTTGTTTCTATTGATACTCAGAAGTCTGGTGTGATGAAGCGAGCTATAGATCTAGGCGTTAGTATAATTAATGACGTAAGTGCTCTTGAAGGTTCAGACTCAAGAAAAGTAATATCAGATAGCGGAGTTTCGGTTGTATTAATGCACAAACGTGGCGACCCAAGTTCAATGATGAATAATATAAAATATGATAATATTATTAATGATTTAATGATGTATTTTTCCAAAAGAATAGAGAAATGCTTGAAAGTAGGAATTGCAAGGCACCAGATTGCTATTGATCCGGGTTTTGGTTTTGGAAAATCCAGAGATCAAAATTTATTGATAATTAATAATTTACGACAGTTTAGGGCTCATGACTGTCCTATCCTTGTTGGACTGTCACGTAAATTTGGAAAACATAAAGGCGCATTAGAGAGATTACCCGAATCGCTTGCTGTTGCGGTTAATTCTGTTATTAATGGAGCAAACATAGTAAGAGTTCATGATGTTGCTGCAACCAAAGATGCATTAGCTGCCATTAGATACGATCACCTGTAAAATACCGTAATAAAATGTTAGATGACTGGTCAGAAAAGCTATTGTACTGGTCTTTTAGGATTTATTTATTCTTTGGCGGAAAGAGAAAAAAATGACTAAAATTTTTGGTACCGATGGAATTCGGGGTAAAGCTAATATTGAGCCGATGACCGTTGAAACGGTTCTAAAAGTTGGTGTCGCCGCTGGCATCTACTTTAGACGAGGAAACCATCGTCACAAAGTTGTTATTGGGAAAGACACTCGATTATCAGGTTATATGTTTGAGTCAGCCTTAACCGCTGGATTTGTTGCCGCTGGGATAGATCCTATACTTGTGGGACCAATGCCTACACCAGCGATAGCGATGCTAACGCGGAGCTTGCGTTGTGATCTTGGTGTTATGATTTCCGCCTCTCACAATCCATACGAAGATAATGGCATCAAATTATTTGGGCCAGATGGTTATAAACTCTCAGATGAGGTTGAAAGTGAGATTACAAGAATCTTAAAATCAGATTTTAGTAAGAAATTAGTGCCTCCAGCTGATTTAGGAAAAGCTATTCGCCTAGATGATGTACAAGGTCGTTATATTGAGTTTGTTAAGCAGACGGTTCCTCGCGGACTCTCATTGGAAGGATTGAAAATTGTCCTGGATTGTGCGAATGGCGCAGCCTATAAGGTCGCACCTGCAGTTTTTTGGGAGCTTGGAGCAGAAGTTGTATCGATAGGAATCCATCCGGATGGCTACAATATTAATAAAGAATGTGGTTCTACTAATATTGAAGTTTTGAAATCTCAAGTGCTCCTTCATGACGCAGACATCGGGATAGCTCTGGATGGCGACGCGGATAGATTACTGGCGGTTGATGAGAACGGTACTTTGGTTGATGGTGATCAGATTTTAGGAATGATCGCTAAAAATTGGTTAAAAGAAAACAAATTGAAGGGTGACTGTATAGTAGCGACAGTTATGTCTAATCTCGGCCTCGAAAACTTCTTAAATGATATTGGCTTAAGTCTTCTTAGGACAGGTGTAGGTGATCGCTACGTTGTCGAAGAGATGCGTAAAAGAGGGTTAAATTTGGGTGGAGAACAATCCGGTCATATCATTTTATCCGATTATATCACAACTGGTGATGGAATAATCGCTGCGCTACAGATTTTATCTCTTATTAAGAATTTGAGCCAAAAAGCTAGCGAAATTTGCCATGTTTTTGATCCTTTACCTCAATTGCTAAAAAGTCTCGAAGTTACCAATTTAAAGGAATGGAATTCGATTAAAGTTCAGAAAGCGGTAAGTGAAGGAGAGTCAAGGTTAGGTGAAAAAGGACGAATATTGGTTAGGCCCTCCGGAACAGAACCAGTGGTTAGAATAATGGTTGAAGGGGAGGACTCGGAATTAATTTTCCGCATCTTAAATGATATTGCAAGTGAAATTAAATAGAATAAGGGGTAATAATATTGAAGGGTAGAGTTCTTATAATTGCTGGCTCTGATTCAGGAGGGGGAGCTGGAATACAAGCTGATATCAAAACGGTCACGGCTCTGGGCGGTTTTGCAATGACAGCGATAACAGCGATAACAGCCCAGAACACACTTGGTGTTTCTGCTGTGCACGAGATTCCACCCTCAATTGTTGCTGAACAAATTAAGGTTACGATGGATGATCTAGGGGCAGATTGCATAAAAGTAGGCATGCTGAGCAATCCAAGAATTATAGATATTGTGTATAAAACCTTACAACAAGAAGTTCCCAAAATACCCATTATTTTAGATCCAGTAATGGTTGCTAAGGGCGGAGCATCGTTATTAACAAATGAAGCTGTTGAATCTCTAAAAGAATTACTATTGCCAAAGGCATTTTTGTTAACCCCAAATATACCTGAGGCAATTGCTTTAACTCAGTTAGAAGGCCATTTAACTAATGACACTGAGCTATTATTAAGTGTACTCTTGGGAATGGGCTCTAATGCTGTTTTATTAAAAGGCGGGCATAGAGAAAGTGATTTAATTGTGGATTTTCTTCACGAACATGGAAGAAATATTAAGAGATTTGAGAATCCTAGAATTCCATCCAAAGATACTCATGGCACCGGCTGCACGCTAGCATCTGCGATAGCTACTGGAATCGCTCAAAGTTTGACTTTAGAGGACTCTGTTATCCGAGCACGAAAATATGTTTATGAGGCAATTATGTCGGCACCTGGTTTGGGCGGGGGTCATGGACCTTTAAATCACGGGTATCTAATTCCAAATTACTAAGCATTCAATTTTTAAGTATATAGGTCTTAAGCAACTTTGAGATGAAACAACTAGTCAGTTGCTAAATATGAGATATGCTAAGATAAAAAAAATATGGGAATACAATATGAAAACTTATAAGATAGCTGTTATTCCGGGAGATGGTATTGGAAAGGAAGTTATGCCGGAGGGAATTAGGGTTTTGGATGCAGTAAGCATCAAATATAATTTCAAACTTGTTTGGGATACTTTCGAGTGGTCTTGTGAAACATTTCATAAAACTGGAAGAATGATGCCAAAAAATGGTCTTGAGCTTACTAGGAGTCATGAAGCTATTTATCTTGGTGCAGTTGGCTTCCCTGGTGTTCCTGATCACGTATCCCTGTGGGGCCTCCTAATTCCTTTTAGAAGGGAATATCAGCAATATGTTAACTTACGTCCAGTTCGTTTATTTAAGGGTGTTCCCAGTCCTCTAGTTGGACGTGGCCCAGGCGACATCGACTTTTTTGTTGTGAGAGAGAATGTTGAAGGGGAATATTCTGATATTGGTGGAAGACTTTATGCTGGAACAGAGGATGAAATTGTTACCCAACAATCTAATTTCACTAGGAAGGGTGTAGATAGAATTCTTAGATATGCTTTCGAACTCTCACAGAGAAGGCCGGGTAAGCATTTGACCTCAGCTACTAAGTCAAATGGCATTATGTATACGATGCCATATTGGGATGAACGGGTTGATGAAATGAGCAAATATTATCCAGATATAAAAGTTGATAAATTTCATATCGATATATTAACTGCACATTTTGTAAAAAATCCAAATTGGTTCGATGTGGTGGTGGGTTCGAATCTTTTCGGCGATATTTTATCTGATTTAGGCCCGGCGATAACTGGAACGATTGGTATAGCGCCCTCTGGAAATATTAACCCAGAGGGTATATTCCCTTCTATGTTCGAGCCAGTTCACGGATCTGCGCCCGATATAGCGGGCAAAGGCATTGCAAATCCTATTGGCCAAATCTGGTCTGGATCTATGATGCTGGAGCATTTAGGTGAGAAAGCTGCTGCAGATAACATAATAAAAGCAATTGAACAGGTTTTGGCAGATGGATCTTGTTTAACCCCGGATATGGGAGGTAAAGCTACGACCTTTGAACTAGGTAAAGCTCTTGAGAATGCTCTGTGAGAATTATTTAAATATATAAAAAAAAAGATAATGTTAATTGACATTAACAAAAAAATCTCTAAAAACCGATATGGGCCATTACCTCCCAACGGGTAATAAGCCTATCAGTAAAACGATAGGGTGTTCTAAGAAGATAAAAAATATTTTTATTCGGAAATTCGTATAAAAAGTATTAGAGATTTTCATTAGATCCTGTCAACTAAGATAGGAGCTAGAAAGATGAAGTCTATAAAGAAGCCAAATAATCGCCCATCCAATCCCAGTTTTTCATCAGGACCTTGCGCCAAACGTCCTGGTTGGTCGGCAGATGCGTTGGCGTCAGCATTAGTTGGCAGGTCTCATAGATCTAAACCTGGGAAAGAGAGAATACAGGAGGTTATTGATAAAACTCGTATCGTTCTTGGTATTCCCAATGAATATAAAGTTGGTATAGTTGCTGGTTCCGATACTGGTGCGGTTGAAATGGCCATGTGGTCACTATTGGGGCCTAGGAGCGTTGATATTCTTCAGTGGGAAAGCTTTGGTAAGGGTTGGGTAACGGATATTCGTGACCAGTTAAATCTGGCTGATATAAGAGAAATTAAGGCTGATTATGGCTTGATACCTGTCCTGAACACAGTCGATTTTAATAATGATGTTGTTTTTACATGGAACGGAACTACCTCGGGTGTTCGTGTTCCTGACGGTGATTGGATACCCCGAGATAGACAAGGCTTAACGATTTGTGATGCAACCTCCGCAGCTTTTGCAATGCATTTACCTTGGGATAAGTTGGACTTTACTACTTATTCTTGGCAGAAAGTGATGGGTGGCGAGGCCCAGCATGGGATAATTATTTTGAGCCCGCGAGCTGTCGATAGGTTAGAGAGCTATTCACCACCTTGGCCGTTACCAAAAATTTTTCGCTTAACTAAAAATGGAAAAATTGACGAAGCAATTTTTAGAGGTGCTACAATCAATACACCCTCAATGATATGCGTTGAAGACGCTTTGGATGGATTAAACTGGGCTATCAGTATTGGTGGGCTTAGTGCATTGATAAAAAGATCTGAGGATAACTTAACCGCCGTAAAACGCTGGGTTGAGAACTCTGAGGACATCGAATTTTTAGCAAAAGACCCAAGAACTATATCTTCGACGTCAATCTGTATTAGTATTGTCGCCCCATGGTTTAAAAATTTAAATGAAAACGAACAGTCTAATTCCGCTAAGACTATCTGCTCATTGTTAGACCGTGAAGGTGTGGGCTACGATATTGAGTCTTATCGTGACGCACCTCCCGGTTTACGTATCTGGGGTGGATCAACTGTTGAAACTTCGGATGTGAAATCTTTAACCCAATGGATTGATTGGGCTATGAGCGAAGTGGCTGTAAAGTACTTATGAGCAATTAATTTAAAAACTAGATTCTAAAAGGAATTGAAATATGCCAAAGGTTTTAATAGCAGATGAAATGAGCCCAAAAGCAGAGGAAATATTTAAACAACGCGGTATAGATGTCGATGTTATTACCGGATTGTCACATGATGAACTGAAGAATTGTATCGCAAAATACGATGGATTGGCTGTTAGATCAGCGACTAAACCAAATGCAGAGATATTGGCGAATGCTAATAATTTGAGAGTAATTGGCCGGGCAGGAATAGGCGTAGATAATGTCGATATTAACGCGGCTTCCGAAAGAGGAATAGTTGTTATGAATACGCCTTTTGGTAATTCAATAACTACTGCTGAGCATGCTATAGCCATGATGTTTTCACTTGCTAGAGATATACCGGCAGCCAGCGAGTCTACCCATGCGGGTAGATGGGAAAAGTCTAAGTTTATGGGAGTTGAATTATCATCAAAAACACTCGGGATAATTGGTTGTGGAAATATTGGTGCAATAGTTGCCGATCGCGCGATGGGATTAAAAATGAAAGTAATTTCATATGATCCATATTTGTCAATTGAGAAGGCATTGGATCTGGGTATTGAAAAAGTTGAACTAGATGAATTGTTTGAACGCTCAGATTTTATTTCCCTGCATACCCCGATGACCGATATGACTCGTGGAATTATTAACTCAGAAGCATTTTCTAAGATGAAAAATAATGTGCGTATAATTAATTGTGCTCGTGGTGGTTTGATTGTTGAACAGGATCTAAAAATCGCGATAGAGAGTGGCAAGGTGGCTGGTGCTGCGATAGATGTGTATGAAAAAGAACCCGCAAAAGAAAATGTACTATTTGGGATGGAAAAAATAATTGCTACGCCGCATCTCGGAGCTTCAACTGATGAAGCCCAAGTTAATGTGGCTATACAAGTTGCCGAACAAATGTCAGATTATCTACTCGATGGAACCGTTGTTAATGCTATCAATATGCCATCAGTTAGTGCTGAAGATGCTCCAAAACTTGAACCTTATTTTAAGTTAGCAGAACAACTTGGTAGTTTCGCGGGTCAGGTA
>JADHRD010000069.1 GCA_016777585.1 Rhodospirillales bacterium
ATTATTAGCTGCTGCAATTTCTGCCTGATATTTTGAAACAACATCAGTCGACAGACCAGGTGCCGCTGCAGCACTTGAAAGCGTCACACCTTGAGCTTGAGCACCTGAAACACACATTAAAAAGCCAGTCCCAGCCATTAAAAATTTTTTCATATTTTTACCTCCAATTATAAATCAATTAACATATAATATAAAATCGTATAATTTTGCATTTTAAATGCCTCAACATATAGACCTCGATCCCTTTATGCAATAAATGTATTAAATTTCATAATATGAGACTATAAATATTCCGGAAAAAGTGCTCTCAATCCCTCAGCATTAGCCTTACTAATGCCACGTTCAGTGATTAAACCAGTAATTAAATGTCTCGGAGTAACATCAAACGCAAAATTCTTTGATAAAGATGTATCAGGGGTGATTTGTACGTCGACAATTTGACCATTAGCGGCTTTACCCCTCATGGTATTAACCTCATGCTGGTCTCGCTCTTCAATTGGTATGTCTCGAACCCCATCCTCAACAGTCCAGTCAATAGTTGGCGAAGGTAACCCTACATAAAACGGTATATTATTTTCTTTTGCTGCAAGAGCCTTGAGATATGTTCCGATTTTATTACACACATCTCCCGTATAGGTCGTTCGATCAGTTCCAGTAATTACAATGTCGACCTGACCATGT
Source organism: Rhodospirillales bacterium (assembly GCA_016777585.1). Lineage (GTDB taxonomy): Bacteria > Pseudomonadota > Alphaproteobacteria > Rhodospirillales > UBA2165 > TMED23. The sequence continues at coordinate 682 of JADHRD010000069.1, forward strand.
TGCATTAAATGGCCTCCGGCATTATCCACGATTATAGTGTGCGGCACGCCGTGCTGACCAAGTTCCCAAGCGGTCAAACTTGCTCCCTGATTTCTAGGCCGTGTTTCATCAACCCAAACATGCAACTCTATTCCGGCATTAAACGCCTTATAAACCGGCGCAAGTGCAGTACCCCAATCAACCGTAGCGAGCCATCCAGCATTACAATGCGTCAAAATATTAACTATCTTATTCTTCTTCTCATAAATTTCTTTTAATAATAAGAGCCCGTGATCTCCAATACTGGAACAGATTTCAACATCCTCATTGCAAATATCCGCGGCTCTTTTGTATGCAGCACCTTTACGGTCAGTTGGAGCAATACCGCTTAATAGGGACTTCAGATCATCAAGCGCCCAGCGTAAATTTACAGCAGTTGGACGCGTAGAGAATAGAAGGTCATAACATTTCTCAAGATTATCGTCCGAAGGGTCGGCTTTCATTCCAAGTGCCATGCCATAAGCCGCTGCAGCTCCGATAAGCGGCGCGCCTCTAATCAACATATTCTTTATGGCATTCGCTGCCAAAAACACCGAGTCTAATTTTTCTATTCTAAATTCATGGGGTAATTTTGTTTGGTCAATAATTTCGACGGTTGACTGATCATCCGCTAACCAAATAGTTCGATATGGAACTCCATTTATTTTCATATTTATAATACTCTTCCAGCAACAGCATCAAGCTTTGCTATTACTTTTGGATCTCTTGAATCGGGGGAAGTTATAAGAGCATTATCGAGAGCATGATGACAACCTTGACTACAGAGTATTGCTTGCTTTGACAGTTTAGGCGTTACTTCTTTAATTAGGGAAGCACCCATTTCAGCATTGTTCAATAATACTTTAATAATTGAGTCGACAGAAACGCTATCGTGTTCAGGATGCCAGCAATCAAAGTCTGTAACCATGGCGACGGTTGCATAGCACATTTCGGCTTCCCGCGCTAGTTTTGCCTCGGGCATATTAGTCATCCCAATAACGTCACACCCCCATTCCTTATACAATCTTGACTCAGCCAAAGTAGAGAACTGAGGACCCTCCATGGCAAGATAAGTTCCACCTCTAACCGATTTAATGTTAATTTTTTTACAAGTTTCTTCAAGAACATCGCCTAATCTTGAACATACCGGTTGTCCAAAAGCAACATGAGCTACCATACCAGTCTCAAAAAAACTCTTTTCACGGGCAAACGTTCTATCAATAAATTGGTCAATTATCACAAACGTTCCAGGATCTAACTCGTCTTTAAAAGATCCACATGCTGATAATGAAATAATTTCGGTTACACCCGCGCGCTTTAATGCATCGATATTGGCACGGAAATTTAATTCTGATGGGGGTATTTTGTGCCCACGTCCATGCCTTGGCAGGAATATTAATTTTTGGCCACCCAACTCCCCAAAAAGAAATTCATCAGAAGTCGCACCAAACGGACTATCAATTCTTTCCCAGCTAACGTTCGCTAATCCACCAATCTCATAAAGACCACTTCCGCCGATTATTCCAATAACGCGAGAGTTTGCCATTAATTTACCCTATTTTAATTTGTGACCAGCTTAGCCTCTTCAATTATAACCTGCTCAGCAGGTACATCGCTCGGAAAAGGACCGCCTTTTCCCGTTTCTAACCGAGATATTCTTCCAACAATATTCATCCCATCAATGACTCGCCCAAAAGCAGTATAACCCCAGCCTTGTTGGGACTTTGACACATAGTTTAGAAATCCATTAAATTTTACATTGATAAAGAATTGATTAGTGGCTGAGTGGGGATCACCGGTGCGCGCCATGGCGATGGTACCGCGTTCATTTGACAATCCCTTATCTGCCTCATTTTCAATGGGTGCCCTTGTTGGTTTTTTACTATATGAGGCGTCAAATCCTCCACCTTGGATCATGAAAGCTTTAATTACTCTATGAAATATCAGGCCATCGTAATGTCCCTCTTCCACATACTGAATAAAGTTAGCCACAGTTTTAGGGGCCAACTCTGGTTCTAACTCAATAGTAAAATCACCGATATTTGTTTTGAAATAAACTTTGGGCTTTTCCGCTGCATCTACATTTCCCATAATCGAACCCATTATTGTTAAAAATAAAAAGACAATAAAAACTTTCTTCATTCAAATATTTCCCCACAGATAGAATTAGTTTTAAAAACTCAAGTTATATTTACAATGGTTAATGTGAACTGCATTAATTACTTGAGCCTAGACCAAATCTGCCGCTTAACAGCGAAGAGCATGGCAGTAAAAATGATAAGGAAGAAAATTACTTTTATACCTAATCTTTTTCGCTCCTCCAACTCAGGTTCTGCCGTCCAAATTAAAAACGCAGTTACATCTTTGGACATTTGTTCAACTGTTGCCTTAGTTCCATCTGAATATTCTACAGCCTCTGCACTCAGTGGTGCAGCCATAGCAATTTGGCCCCCAGGATAATATGGATTATAATGCATTCCATCCGATAATTTGAATCCGGAAGGTGCCTCTTTGAAACCCGTCAACAAAGCATGGACATAATTGGCGCCATTTATGCGGGCTTTAGTCATCAAGGACAAATCAGGCGGAAGCGCACCTCCATTCGCTACCCGGGCTGCAATCTTATTTGCATAAGGTGACACAACCCTGTCAAATGCCTTCCCTGGCCTCATAATAGGTTCGTCATCTTTATGAGTTTCACCATCCTCATTTGGTCCGGCCGGAACTTCCACAGAACCAGCAATTTTCTTAATTTCATTTGGTGAAAATCCCATCTCTGCTAAGTTCCGATAGTAAATAAGCCTGATGCTATGACAACCTGCACAAACCTCGTTATATACTTGCCAACCGCGTTTAAGTTGCTTGCGGTCAAAAGAACCAAAAACACCATTGGTCGTCCAAGCTTCCTCACCGGGTTTTACTGCAACGCCAGCTGAATTAACTACATTTGAAAAAAATCCGCTTATAGTTGCTGCAGCAAAAAAAATAATAAACTTATGTCTAAGCATTAGCCGGCTCCTCATCTTTTGTACTAACAGAAATTACAGAAGAGCTAATACTATCTGGAAGAGGTTTTGTTTTCTCAAACCTCCCAACTAATGGGATTAAAACCAGTAAATGAAGAAAATAATAGAGAGTAGACAATCTTCCTATTAATAGCCAGGCACCCTCCGCAGGTTTCGCACCTACAAAACCCAAAATAATGGTATTAATCAAAAAGATCCAATATAACCAAAAATAAGTTGGCCTATAGTTTGCGCTTCGCACTTTAGAAGTATCAAGCCACGGCAAGGCAGCTAACAATAGTATGGAAGCAAACATACAAATAACCCCTGCTGTCTTAGCTGGGATGATAACAGGTAACCAACCCCACACGTCGATGAAATTATCAGGCACTGCCCTTAAAATTGCATAATACGGTAGAAAATACCATTCTGGAACAATGTGCGGCGGGGTAACCAGTGGATTTGCCTCAATATAGTTGTCAGGTTCCCCAAAGAAGTTGGGTGCAAAAAATACAAAGCCTAAAAATATTACCAAGAAAAACCCAAGTCCGAAGGCATCTTTCACTGTATAGTAGGGATGAAAAGGTATCTCGTCTTTATCACCTTTAACATCTATTCCTGTTGGGTTATTAGATCCATGAGTATGGAGTGCCCACAGATGAATAAAAACCAATCCAAAAATTATAAAAGGCAATAAATAATGAAGTGAGAAGAATTTATTCAATGTTGGGTTATCTACAGAAAAGCCGCTCCATAACCAAGTCACGATCGTATCGCCAAAAAATGGTATGACAGAAAACAGATTGGTGATAACTGTTGCACCCCAAAAACTCATTTGGCCCCATGGCAACACATAACCAAGAAAAGCAGTTGCCATCATGGTTAGAAAAATTAAAATTCCAATAATCCAAAGCAATTCTCTTGGCTGCTTGTATGAGCCATAATAAAGCCCCCGGAAAATGTGAAGGTAAACAACAATAAAAAACATTGATGCACCATTCATGTGCACATAGCGAATTAGCCAACCGTAATTAACATCGCGCATTATACGTTCAACTGAGTCAAATGCCAAAGACGCATTTGCTGTATAATTCATCGACAAAATAATCCCAGAAGCAATCATTACTACTAAAATAAACCCTAGCAGGGAGCCGAAGTTCCAAAAATAATTCAAATTTCTGGGGGTTGGATGCTGAATAGCAGAATGGTCAATAAAAGTAAAAATAGGAAGTCTGTGGTCGATCCATTTTACAACCGGATTTTTCCATGTTGGTTTAGTCATCACTTAGCCCTAACCTATAATAATATTTGTTTCATTAGTAAATCTGTATGGTGGAACGTCTAGATTCTTTGGCGCAGGACCTTTTCGTATCCGACCAGACGTATCGTAATGGGACCCATGACAAGGACAAAACCAACCGTTAAAATCACCTTTAACATCTCCACCTTTTTGACCCGAAGGGATGCAACCTAAATGAGTACAAATTCCAACCAAAACAAGCCACTGGTCTTTTTGCACTCTATCACCGTCGGATTGTGGGTCTTTGAGCTCGCTTAATTTTATTGATTTGGCGAGTTTAATTTCATCAGCTGTTCGCTTCCTGATAAATACTGGCTTACCACGCCACATTGCGGTTATGCTCTGCCCTTCCTCAACAGAACTTAAATCCAATTCTGTCGACGCAAGTGCCAATACATCTTTCGAGGGGTTCATGCTGTCGATAAAGGGCCATGCAGCAGCCAGAGCTCCTACAGCGCCAACAGTATATGTGGAATATAGCAGGAAGTCTCTTTTAGTATCATCTACTGTTTCCTTTTTTTTATCCTGTGAGGTTGTTACCATTCCACTATTTACCTTTCCATTTTACACAGCTCTGATCAAATATTTTAAATAAACTTACCAAAAAGAATTCTTGTAAGTAGGTTTTTTGTTTCCGCTTTCAGAGTTATCAAACTAATAATTTTTAATTGTCATCTATATAATGCAGAATGTAGACTTAGAAAAGAAAAAATCCTGATTTTTAAGCGTAAAGTTTACTTGTAATTATACGGTTAAATCGAAAGAAAGGTTTACTAAAATGCGCATTGCGTTGTACGAGCCTGATATTCCACAAAATACTGGTACAATTTTGCGTTTAGCAGCCTGCTTCAAAATCTCAGTAGATATAATTAAACCTTGTGGCTTTATAATAAGTGACCGTCGTCTCAGAAGATCAGGAATGGATTATATTGAGAAAGTGAACCTGAATTACCACGATAGCTGGGACGTGTTTCTAAATACTGTCCAAAATTCAGGAAAAGCTAGGATTATACTTCTTACAACGAAATCTAAAAATAATTTTATAAATTTTAGTTTTAAAAAAACCGACATACTTTTGTTGGGTCGTGAAAGTGCCGGAGTACCGGACCATGTTAGATCTCAAGCGGATGAAAATATAGTTATTCCTATGACAAAAGAATCGAGAAGCTTAAATATTGCAATTTCTGCGGCAATGGTGTTGGGTGAAGCGATGAGACAAACGAATACTTACCCCTGATAAGAGTTGCCCAAGATGGAAAATTTAGAAAATAAAAAAAATATAGCTCAAAAATGGTTCAAAGAATTAAGAGATTCAATTTGTGATGGCTTTCTATCAATTGAGAATGACGCGAGTGACAACTATCAACATTGGGATAATTTAAACAGTACTTTTGAACGCAAAGATTGGAAACGGGCTAATACACAGCATGATGGCGGAGGCGGGACCATCTCCTTAATGCAGGGTAAAGTATTTGAAAAAGTGGGAGTAAACATTTCTACAGTTTTTGGTGAATTTTCTGATGAGTTCAAAGAATCTATTCCAGGAGCAGAGCAGGATCCTAGATTTTGGGCGTCAGGTATTTCGGTGGTAGCACATCCGAGGTCTCCTTTTGTACCAATATCACATATGAACACTCTCTTGATAGTAACAACAAAACAGTGGTTTGGGGGCGGTGGAGACCTAACACCTATATTTCCAATAGATAGAGATACTGAAGATTTTCATCTAGCTTTTAAATCCACATGCGATAAATATAATACAGATTACTATCCGCAGTATAAAGAGTGGTGCGACAAATATTTCTTTTTACCTCACAGAAATGAAATGAGGGGCGTCGGAGGAATATTTTTTGATTCTTTAAATAGTGGAGATTGGAATAACGATTTTACCTATACACAAGACGTTGGCAAAACTTTTCTTGATGTTTACTCAAGAATTATTCGTAGAAATATGAATAAACAATGGGCAATTAAGGATCAAGAGGCCCAATCTATTAAAAGAGGGCGTTATGTAGAATTCAACCTAATACACGATCGCGGAACTAAATTTGGACTAATGACGGGTGGAAATACTGAAGCTATATTGATGTCTCTACCCCCATCAGCTTCTTGGAAATAAAATTATTATTAAATGTTAGAATTAACTACTAATGCAAAACCAAAATAAAACAAACGTTCAGTCCCTTAGGCCAACACAAACTAAAGGCATGACCTCGGATGCAACGACTAAGACAAGAGCTACAAACGAGCAGATATTATGCGGTGATATAGATATTCATATTAATTACGAAGGATTGTGGTTTCACAATGGGAGCCCAATTGGACGAACTGAATTGGTAAAATTATTTTCTTCTATTTTAGAAATTGATCTGGATGGGCATTATTGGCTTTGCACACCCGCAGAGAAAGTCAGGATAAAAGTTGATGATGTTCCATTTCAGGCTGTTGAGCTCAATACTGAAGGTGAAGGTAATAACCAAAATCTTATATTCCGAACAAATGTTGATGAATATGTGATTGCGAGTAAGGATAATCCGATTAGAATCGAAACAAATCAAAATACTGGGGAACCTACTCCATACGTTATGATACGTGATGGTTTAGAGGCACGCCTTACAAGATCTGTCTTCTATCATCTCATTAATCAAGGTGTAGAGAGAATTGTGGAAGAATCAAAAGTAAACAATATGACTAAAGAAAAGGTTTTTGGAGTATGGAGCATGAAACAGTTCTTCCAAATTGGAAAAATACCAGACGAAATCTAAATCTAAATGAAATAAGGGCACGACTTAAGACAGACAACCAAACATTAGGTCGAAGGTCGAATGAGGAGGCCGAGGATCCAGATTACGATACTAATAACAGAAACGATTGGGAAAATGGAACTAAACCTTTAATTCCAGCCGCAGTCTTAGTCGCTTTAATAGTCAGAAATGATGGGATTAAAGTGTTATTGACAAAACGGTCCTCAAACTTAAAGCATCATGCTGGCCAAATTAGTTTTCCAGGTGGTCGAGTAGACAGCCAAGACGAGTCATCACAACATACTGCTCTTCGTGAAATTCATGAGGAGGTTGGCATTCACCCGAATAATATTAAAATCATTGGTGAGTTGGATGAGTATATCGTAGGAACAGGTTTTTTGGTAAAACCATTTATTGGAATCATTAAACCACCGATTAAATTTGTAAAACAAGAACAAGAAGTTGCTGAAATATTCGAGGTACCCCTAGATTTTTTAATAGCGCCTAATAATTTTAGCCTATATTCTAAGAAATTTAATGGCATACCGAGAAAGCATTTTGCAATAACTTGGAAAAATTACTTCATTTGGGGAGCAACAGCGGGTATGCTAAAAAACCTCTCTCAGCGCTTACATCGGGTATAGGATACTTTAATGAGATTACTTTTACATATAGTTTTACCTCTAATAATTCCAATAATTATTTATGTAATTTGGGTTTATGTAGATGCAAGAAGAAAGGGGCAGAATAAACCTGAATGGAAAACTAAGAGTTGGTTCTGGTCAATTTTAATCGGCTTAATGCTCGTTGCTACTTCTCTAATTTATTTATCAACCTTAGGTAATGAATTAGGAAAAAAATACCAGTCGCCGATTTTAAAGAATGGTAAAATAGTGCCTGGTTATTTCAAGTAGGCTCCGTTTAAGCGATGGGAAATAGTTATAGACTTAATCCAAATAAACATAGTTGGATGTCAAATACCAATACAAAAGAAATCATTAGAGTTATTTCCAAAGGTGAGAAAGAATCGAGGTTTGTAGGAGGTTGCGTTCGAGATGCTATCTTAAATAGAGAGGTGAATGATATTGACATTGCAACAACAGAACACCCAAAAAATATAGAATTTTTCCTTAAAGAAGCCGGGATTAAAACAGTCAATGTAGGAATTAAACACGGGACAATCTTGGCGTTTCATAATTATTCAAAATATGAAATTACTACACTTCGAGAGGACGTCAAAACCAATGGACGTCATGCTTTGGTTAATTTCACTAACAACTGGCAAATGGATGCTGAACGCAGAGATTTTACATTTAATGCACTAAGTGCGGACCTAGAGGGAAAAGTATACGATTATTGTGGTGGCTTAAATGATATTAAAGAGAAGACCATACGCTTTGTTGGGAAAGCAACGGATAGAATACATGAAGATTATCTTCGTATTCTGAGGTATTTCAGATTTATAGCTACCTTGAATGTAAAAGTTGGAGATGAGTCGGATTTTGCCGCATGTATCACTTTAGCCCATAATATTAAGAAATTATCAAAAGAAAGAGTAAGGAGTGAATTTTTTAAAATTATTGACTCAGATTTTGCTCCTAATATTATTGAAAAACTCCATAACCATAATATTTTAAAACAAATTATACCAAATATTAGTGGCACTAAATCATTTCAAACGATTATTCAGATTGAAAATAAAGTTAACGACCCAAATATTTTTGCATTCAGATCAATTCGAAGATTAGCAGCTTTAATGGACTTTGATTGTTCACAAACCGAAGAAATCTCAACAGCCTTGAATCTGTCAAAAACTGAGATTCATTATTTAGCGCAGCTTGCATCCCTTATTAAAAAAGTAAACATAAATCTTAAAAAAGCTGACCTTACCCGGATATTATATAAATATAGTAAAATCGCATTAATTGATTCAATTCTCGTAAAATATTCCAAACAATATAGCACCGTCAGAAATCAGTTAGTCCCCCGAGAAAAAGACTGGTTAAGAATTATAGAAATCATCAGAACTATAAACGAAGACATTCTTGTTTTTCCCCTTAAAGGTCAAGACGCAATAAATCTTGGGATTCCCGCTGGACCACAAATATCTAAATTTCTTAAATTGACCGAAGTTTGGTGGTTAACAAAAGGATGCAGAGCTACTAGAGACGAATGTCTCAGCAAACTTCGATACCTAATAAATAAATAGATTTTATATGTATCTGAAACTTATTTAATTGCTGTCATCAAGAAAAGATTTGTAACTTTCTAGATTCATTAATTGGTTTAAATCTGTTATATTACTAATTTTTGTTTTAAAAATCCAACCCTTAATCTCTGGGTTTGAATTTATCAGTGAAGGTTTAGTCTCGAGTATTAGATTAATTTCTAGTATAATTCCATCAACCGGCATGTAAACTTCTGACGCTGCTTTTGACGACTCAACAACGGCAACTTCTTCATTTTTGGAATAAAATTTTTGAACCTCGGGACACTCAATAAAAACTAACTCACCAAGCTGTTTTTGAGCAAAATTTGTTATTCCCACCGTTCCAATAGAATTGTCCATGGAAATCCACTGATGTTCCTGTGTATAAAATAATTCTACCATTTTAATATCCTTGTAATAAAAAAATAAGTATCTAATTAATACGAAAACTTTGTGATTTTAGTCGGTTGCCTCTTAATTGTTCGGGCGTCAACTTAAAACCAATATAAATTTTAATATCTGGCCCGAGAGTTTTTTTATCCAAAGGTATTGTGATTTCCACGTCTTTGTCAGTGTAACTTATTTTATCTTGATTCTCAGGAAACTTTATATTGGCAATAAATTCTTGTTTGCCATATGGTGCCGGATAATAAGTTGGTAGCGCAATGAAATATGGTACTGATAATTCTCGCGTTACCTCGGAAGGACCAATAGCAATATCAAAAGAAACTCGGAAAGTAACTTTAACAGCTTTGTATTTATTCTTTTCCCGAATATATTCACAATTACCTTTAAAACTCTTTAGTTCGGCTTCATATCGAATATCCGTTATGTCCCTTCCTGGGCCTTTTTTATAAACAATAATTATATCAGTATCTTTTAATAGTTGAACAACTGGACACTGCGGAACTTTAAACCTCTTTCCCCAAAGATTAGTATCAGAAGAACTAGCGCATCCAATCAAGAAAATACCACTCACAACGATTATATACTTTTTCAAAAATCCCGTAATAAGGTCAGTTGGTGGCTTCTGAGACATCTTTTATTCCATAATAGAGTAAGTTTTATTAATAAAGTTAAGTCATACAATGGCAGAAGTTAAAAAAAAGTGAATTATCTATTTAAGAATTTTATGTTGTTGTAATACACAATAAAACAGTGATTAAATTAAACATAAGAATAAAGAACTGAAACTATTTGAACAAATAAAATAATGCCAATAAGCGTTAAGAATATAGTAGAAATTTATAGTGACGGTGCCTGTAGCGGCAATCCGGGCCCTGGAGGTTGGGGGGTGTTGCTGCGCTGGAATGGCATCGAGAGAGAGCTCTATGGAGGTGAACGAAATACTACAAATAATCGGATGGAAATCCAAGCAGTGATAGAGGGTTTAAAAGTACTAAAAAAAACATCATTTGTTCAAGTATATACGGATAGTACTTATGTTCAAAAAACAATGACACAGTGGTTAGAAGGCTGGAAAATCAAAGACTATAAAATAAAGGGTGGTACATATCGTGTAAACCACGACCTTTGGAGAGAGCTTGATGACTTAAATCAAAAACATACAATTGATTGGTGTTGGGTAAAGGGACACGCAGGACATCAAGAAAATGAGAGGGCAGATGCACTTGCCAGAAAAGGTGTAGAGCTAGTTCGCTAAATTGTAAACGCTAGCATTTACGTTGGAATTTCGTCAAACTTTTAATAATACCTCGAAAAGTTTGGACCTCTTGATCCGTCATCTTTGCTCGCTCAAAGATATTTCTGATATTTTGTACCATCGTAGGTCGCTTCTCTTTAATTCTTAGAAAACCGTGATAATCCAACTCACTCTCAAGATGTTCAAACATCTTAAGCAATTCCTGTTTATTTGCTAATCGAGTATTTTTGTTTTTTAATCCAGCATTCTCCACCTTAGTATTTTTTAATTTAAACCACTCATAGGCAACGATTAGAACAGCTTGAGATAAGTTAAGTGATGTAAACCCGGTGTTTAGGGGAATAATCACAATCTTATTTGCTCGAACTATATCCTCATTTTTTAATCCCTTGGACTCCCGGCCAAATAAAACCCCGCATGCTTTACTTTGCAAAGATCTCATCTCATTTGCTGCAATCTCAGGAGTAACAACTTCTTTAGTCATATCGCGGTTTCTAGCTGTTGTGGCAAAGACTAATTCCAAGTCCGCTATTGCCTCATCCGTCGCTCGAAATACCTTTGCATTATTTAAGACAATATCGGCTCCAGCAGCAGGTTTTATAGTATCGGAATTAGGCCACCCGTCACGTGGGCGCACTAATCTGAGGTCAGTTAAGCCGCAGTTCAACATAGCTCTTGCAACCATACCAATATTTTCACCTAACTGTGGTTCGACAAGTATAACAGCAGGAATATTTTTTTCCGTTGACCCGGCTTCAGATTTTAATTTGATTTTGCTTCGGTCTGTTCCAGCCATAAAATAAATTTTTTATTTACCTTTTGCGGCTAGTGGCACAACTTTATCACTATAAAGCTTGTAGATAATAGCATCACGAAGTGCCGCGTATGAAGCATCAACAATATTTGCAGAAACGCCAACTGTGGTCCACCTTTTTCCGTTAGAGTCTGAACTCTCAATCATAACTCGTGTTACGGCTCCTGTCGCATCAGAAGGTGTTAAAATTCGAACTTTATAATCTATCAATTTAATATCTTCCAAGCTCGGATAAATTGGAAGCAAAACTTCACGCAGAGCTCTATCGAGTGCGTTTACTGGACCATTACCCTCTCCCACGGTCATAAATACTTCTCCATTAACCTGAGCCTTAATTGTAGCTTCAGATAAAGTAATCAGTTTATCTTTTGCGTTCCAGCGACGTTCATCAATTACCCTAAAGCTATTTAAACGAAAATATTCTGGTATATTCTCGAGCGATCGCCTTGCCAATAATTCCAAACTCGCGTCTGCTCCATCATATGCATAGCCAGCAAATTCAAGCTCCTTTACTTGCTCAACCAAACGGGAGATTTTAGGATCTTTAGAATCGACTTTTAAGCCAATTCGACGAAACATTGCTAAAATATTTGATTTACCAGACTGATCCGATACAACAATATGTCGATGATTACCGACTAACTCCGGGTCTATATGTTCATAACACTTTGGGTCTTTTTCTACCGCAGAAACGTGTAAACCACCCTTGTGAGCAAAAGCTGACTCGCCAACATACGGAGCACTGCGACTAGGAGACCTATTTAA
>JADHRD010000003.1 GCA_016777585.1 Rhodospirillales bacterium
GTGGCTATTGAGTCCGAATACCTCTTTTTCCAATCATCTGGGTTATTTGCTAACCAAAAAAAATTATGATGACAATAAAATAAATTAAGTATAGACCTAATCAAATTCATATCATCGCTCGCAACAAGAATTTGGGATCCGTTCGCCATTATCTTCGACAACTCATCAAGAGTTTCGAAGCATATGAGCCTCCGTGAATTGTGGCGTTTTTTGGGCCAAGGATCATTAAACAATAAAAAAATCTTATCAATAGAAGATCGCCTTAATTTTTTTAATAGCAGTCTAACGTCGTCATTAAAAATACGTATATTATTTATTGAATGGCGCTCAATCTCTGATAATAAGGTAGCTACTCCATTTATGTATGGCTCGCAGCCAATAAAGTTTATATTTGGATTTTTTAATGCCTGGTCAATCAAGTGTTCACCGGCACCGAAGCCAATTTCCAACCAAAGGCTACTCTCACGGCCAAAAGAAGCTGTTGCATTCAAACCATCATTTTTGTCAAAAACTAGGGCACATCGTGGAAGGACATCTTCCATCAACTTCTGGCGTCTTTTGCTTAAGGCATGCCCTTTTCTTCGACCATGAAATCGGGGCGAATGAATATTAACATTTCTTCTTAACATCCACTAGCATCTTCTAAACTGCTGCCTTAAGTGCCTCTACAAGGCTTTCTTTCTCCCAGGAGAACCCTCCATCAGTTTCTGGGATTCTGCCAAAATGTCCATAAGCTGATGATCGCTCATAAATTGGTCGGCTTAATTCCAGATGCTCGCGAATACCTCGAGGGCTTAAGTCCATAACCTCTTGTAAAATATTTGATAGTGTCATTTCTTCGATCTTTCCTGTGCCAGCTGTATCAACATAAACTGACAACGGCTTTGATACGCCTATCGCATAAGCCAACTGGATGGTACACTTCTCTGCCAATTCCGCTGCAACAATATTCTTAGCTAAATAGCGAGCCGCGTATGCTGCTGATCTATCAACCTTGGAGGGATCTTTTCCAGAAAACGCCCCCCCACCATGAGGCGCTGCACCACCATATGTATCAACAATAATTTTTCTTCCCGTTAAACCAGCATCACCATCAGGCCCGCCGATTACAAAAAGACCAGTTGGATTTACGTAGAACTCATTCTCAGGGCACATCCATCCTTCGGGTAACACCTTTTCAACAAATGGCCGCACTAACTCTTTAACTGCTTTTTGATCAAGGTCTGCGTCATGTTGAGTTGATACAACAATTGATGTTGCGCATACCGGCTTTCCTTTCTCATATCTGAGAGTAACCTGACTTTTCGAATCAGGTCCAAGCCCCTCAACTTCCCCGGAATGCCTAGCTAGTGACAACTCCTTCAATATACCGTGCGAATAGTGAATTGGAGCCGGCATCAACACCTCGGTCTCCCGACACGCGTATCCAAACATAATTCCTTGATCCCCCGCGCCCTCATCCTTGTTTCCAGACGCATCAACACCTTGAGCAATGTCTGTTGATTGTGCATGGACATATACTTCCACATCCATATTATTCCAATGAAACCCATCTTGTTCATAACCAATATCTCTAACCGCGTGTCGAGCAACTTTCTCCATCTTTTCGTAAGTAACAGTCTCTGGTCCGCGAACCTCTCCAGCGAGAACCATTCTATTAGTGGTACATAAAGTCTCGACTGCTACTCGCGACAATGGGTCTGCCGCAAGAAACAAGTCAACAACTGCATCAGACACCCTATCACTTACCTTATCGGGGTGACCTTCGGATACAGACTCACTGGTAAACAGAAAATTTTCTTTAGACAAAACAAAGCTCCCAACTAAAAAATGTGTTTGGTTTAAAATTATAACTTATGTTTTAAACACTTTAGGCTCCAAGAACCGAGAGTAGCGACAATGTTTAGCAAGGACGTTAAAAATTATCAAGGTTAATTTAAAAATTATGAAATTGAATTTGTATTATTGTCTCATTAGAGCTTCGAAAATAAAGTGTTTAATGCAGAAACCGATAAAACAAGGCCTGTGTTTTAGAGAAAAATGTTCGGTCCATGATAGCTTTGGGCAAACCAACATCTATAAAATTCCGTTCATTTAATCTAGTTTGAACAATAGTTCTGCCATAGGGGTCAATTAATGCAGAAATGCCGGTATTGGCAACTCGAACAAGGGGCAACCCTTCTTCTACAGCCCGAAATTTTGCTGCCGCTAAATGTTGGTATGGTCCCATTGAAAGCCCGAACCATGCATCATTTGTAATGTTTAAAAGCCATTCTGGCCGGTTCTGCTCATCAACATTAGCGGGTACTACATTACCCGTGAATATTATTTCATAACAAATTAGCGGGCTTGCCGGAGGTATGCCCGGGGCATTTAAAACCTTTAATCCAGAACCACGAGAAAAATCAATACGCGCTAAGGCGGAATACTTATTATCTATTAATAACGTTTCAAGTTGCTCACGAAATGGGATAAATTCTCCAAATGGAACAAGGTGAAATTTTTTATAACTATCAAAATTTTTATTTTCAGGTGTTATAACCTTCAATGTATTCCAGAATTTTTTTTCACCAAATTGATTATTGGTTATTTCTAGCGCTCCAGAAAATAGTGCACCATTTTTTGGTGCTGCTTTTGAAATAATTTCCAAAGCTGGACTCAAAGTCCCACGAAGACTGAATGGTATTGCGGTCTCGGGCCAAATTATATGAGTTGGTTTCACAGTATCACCTTGAACCGAAGGAGAATTTGTTAATTCCAAAAGATTGTTCAAGTGATTAAGGCGTTTCTCGGGTTTCCACTTTTCACTTTGCTGAATATTTGGCTGAACAAGCCTAAGGAGGACACCATCTACAAAGTCAGTGTCAACTCCACTTAATTTATAAACGCCACCAATCCAAGCAAGAACCATCAATGAAACAGGTGCCCCAACCGCTTTGAGGCGCCAAATTATTGGCTTATTCTTATATCCCATTATGGCGAACGAACTTAAAGTTAAAGCAGTAATCAAACTTAGGCCAAGGACCCCAAAAAAAGATGCGAATTGGATCATGTTATTGCTGTTAACCCATATCGTACCCAACAAGTTCCATGGGAAACCAGTAAATAAGAAACCTCTTATCCATTCAAATACAACCCAAACTATCGAAAAAATTATGATTCTGCCAATTCCTCGGTTCGATAAGTAAAAAGTTATTAATGTCACAAGACCAATATAAGTCGCAAAACATGCAGATAAACCAAGAATCGCAAACGGCATCATCCAAGAAAACTTTTCAACATCAACCAAAAAAGAAAACCCTATCCAATAGAAACCCGCTGAAAAGAAACCAAGACCAAAGTTGTATCCAACCAAAAATGAACCATTGATAAAAGAAACTTTTGCGCTTTGTTTTCTGTTAAAATTTTTCTCCTCTTTCGAGCCATCAAGCAGCCAAATCAAACCAACAAAACTAATAATTACTATTGGCACAAAGTGAATGGGGGGAAACGCTGCCACAGAAATAAGGCCCAAAAAAATCGCCAAAGACCCTCTTTTAAAACCTCTCAATTCTATGAAAAAAGTATATAAGCGTTCTATTGAGAAAAACATGCCGGCTTTCTGTTAACATTCTTTTGTAATTTATGTTTATTTAGTTATTAATTGTCCTTCGAATAAGGACTAAGACCAACTATTCGAATATTTTTAATACGCCGCGGGTCAGCCTCAATTATTTCTATTTCCATCCCACTTGAGTGTTTTACCAATTCACCCCGTATTGGAACTCGGCCAGCTAACGCAAATACTACCCCTCCAAGCGTGTTCAGATCTGTTCTTTCTCCCTGCGTAAAAACCTCGCCAAATTTTCCTTCAAAGTTCTCAATAGTCACTCTTGGGTCAACTTCAACTACTCCATCATTTTTAAATGTAATTTTGGGCTCTTCATTCTGATCATGCTCATCTTCGATCTCACCAACTATTTCCTCAACCAAGTCTTCAATGGTTACTAACCCATCAACCCCGCCAAATTCATCAACCACCAAAGCCATATGGATTCTTTTAACTCTCATTTCAAGCAATAGCTCTAAAATCTGCATCGATGGCGCTACGAATAAAACTTCTCTCATGATGTTTCTCAGCTCCAACTGATCAGTATCCAAACTGTGATCTGGAACGCTAAAAATTGGTTGAGCGGCCATAACATCTTTTATATGTATCATTCCAATGGCATCATCGAGTGTTTCTTGAAATATTGGAACACGCGAATGAGCTTCAGTATTAATTAATTCAATCAAGTCAGATAGCGATGCATTAACATCTAGGGCAGAAATATTAGCTCGAGGAACCATTACATCAAATACCGTTCGATCTTTGAGGCATAATATATTTGATAAAAGGTTTCGTTCCTCTGTTTCAAGTGAGCTCGTTTTTTCTCCATCCTCCTCTATCAGCTCTTCAATCGCCTCCCGAACAGAATCCTCTCCATTACGTGATCCAAAAATACTTTTAATAAGATTAACCCATAAGTTATGTAACCATGTCTCTTTTCTAAGACTGTTCTGCTTTAATGGATTTGTCGAAATTTTATGGTCTGAAGTTTTCATGAGTCCTATTCTATGTGCTACGTTTAATTTTCATTAGCAAACCATTCTTTTTATTCTTACTATTAATAAATTTTATACATACGGGTTTTTTATGTTCAGTGTTTTTAATATTTCTACTTCGAGCGCCTCCATTTTAACTGCTTCTGCTTCTTCAAGATGGTCATGTCCAACCAAATGCAAGCAGCCATGAACAATTAAATGAGAAAAATGCTGTGACAAGTTCTCATGCGCCTCAGCTATAACTGTTTCTAAAGCCAAAACAATATCACCAAGACTAGGGATGTCACCACCCATATTAACTTTATCCATGGCAGCCGGAAATGATAGGACATTTGTTGGCTTGTTCTCGCCCCGGAATTTTTTATTTAGCTTTCTTATAAATTCATCATTAGCCAAAACTATGCTTAGTTCACATGGACCATTAATCGTTTTGATTCTTTGCCACGTGGCATTGGATGCGGCGCTGCATAAGGCCCGAAAATTAGGCACGACATTTCGCCATTCTTTACTTCTCAACTGAACTACCGTGTGTACACTAACCGTCATGAGTAATGTCTAATTTACCGATTAACATTCGATTTCCCCGAGTATTTTTTAGCATAAGCATTAATAATCTTAGCAACAAGTGGGTGTCGAACAACATCAACTTCATCAAACCTAACAAAGCCTACCCCATCAGTTCCCTCAAGAATATCTACAGCATCGAAAAGTCCCGATCGCTGACCACTAGGTAAATCAACTTGGGTTAAGTCGCCGGTAACAACCATAGAAGCATTTTCTCCAAGCCGGGTAAGAAACATTTTCATCTGCATCGGTGTTGTGTTTTGGGCTTCGTCAAGAATTACAAAGGCGTCCGCTAGTGTACGTCCTCGCATAAATGCTAAGGGCGCAATTTCTATTTCACCACTGTCTAATTTCTTTGCTACTTGGTTTTCTGGAAGCATGTCATGGAGAGCATCGTAGAGGGGGCGGAGATAGGGGTCGACTTTTTCCCTCATGTCCCCCGGTAAAAAACCCAGTTGCTCTCCTGCCTCGACTGCCGGCCGCGATAAAATTATACGATCAACTCTCCCGTTTATCAAAGACTCTACAGCTTTAGCAACAGCTAGATAGGTTTTTCCTGTTCCCGCCGGGCCTAGGCCAAAAACAAGAGCATCGTTAGTCATTTTATTAAAATAATCAGCTTGATTATGGGAACGCGGATATATTTTTTTTTTCTTCGTCGAAACGTGATTTGTGTCTATATTTACTTTTGTTACTCCAGTACTATTCATTCTAAGAACACCATTGACTTCACCTTCGTTGATACTAATACCCTCACACGCTTTTTGATATAGGGCATTTAGCACACTCACTGCGATCTTTGACATCTCCAATGTTCCAGAAATATTTATTTTATTTCCACGCGCATTTAGAACTATACCCAGCTTATTTTCAATTAAAGCTAAATTTGAGTTAAACTGACCAAATAACATTGGTAAAACTTTGTTATCACTAAATTCTATTTTCAAATTAGCATCGGACATTTTATCGGTAGCATCTCTAATGATACTGACTTTTTTTAACTTATTAGCTTTCATTGGTTGGCATCTTTGCGCCCCATTTTTTTAAAATATTTATAATGTTATATACTATTCAGGATTAAGATAATATAGAATTTCATTTTGTAACGCTTCCACCCAAACTGTTGCTAGTGGCGGTATCAATGGTTACTTGGCTAACCTGGCCCATATAATTATCATCTAAGTTAGCATGCACCGGTTGCATAAATTTTGTTCTTCCCAACAATTGCCCATCAACTCGTCCTCTTCGGTCAAAAAGTACAGGTACTGTTTTACCAATGCTTGATTTATTAAATTCACTTTGATGACCCAGTAAAATGTCCTGCAAAAGTGCTAGACGCGAATCCTTTATATTATTCGGAATTTGGTTTTCTAGTGTTGCTCCTGGTGTCCCAGGACGAGGGCTAAATTTAAAAGAGTACGCTTGCAAAAATTTTACCTCTCTTATTAGACTTATTGTTGCTTCAAAGTCTACATCACTCTCACCTGGAAAACCCACAATAAAATCAGATGATAGTCTTAATTCTGGCCTGGCGGACAATAGTTTTTCAACTACCAAGATATAATCTTTAACCTTATGCTGGCGATTCATTCGCTCTAATACTTGGTCGGATCCACTTTGAACTGGTAAATGTAAAAATGGCATAAGAAGTTCAACTTCACCGTGGGCAGATATAAGATCATCATTCATATCTTTAGGGTGTGAGGTAATATAACGAAGTCGCTTAAGGCCATTTATCTCCGCTATCCTGCGTATTAGATATCCAAGTCCAAACTCCTGTTTCCTTGTGCTATGTTCTTTTAACCCGTGATATGCATTAACATTTTGCCCTAGCAAAGTTATTTCTTTCGTACCTGACTCGATGAGTTGTTTTGCCTCATCTAAAATACTTTCAATTGACCGTGAATATTCAGCTCCCCGAGTATATGGTACAACACAGAATGTGCAAAATTTATCACAGCCTTCTTGTATTGACAAAAAAGCAGATGGCCCGGCAACACTAGCTTTTGGCAAATAATCAAATTTTGTTTTTTTGGGAAACTCTAGGTCAACAACTTGTGAATCTTTGTTTTTTCTTTTTGACCGACTTACCTCGGCAACCATCTCTGGCAATCGGTGGTAGGTTTGTGGACCGAGAATAATATCAACATAAGGAGCACGCTTAATAATCTCATTGCCCGCTGCCTGAGCAACGCAGCCAGCGACCGCTATGATCATTGTGGCTCCCTCAGCCTCACGTTTTGATTTTACCTTTCTAAACCTTCCCAACTCAGAAAAAAGTTTTTCAGAAGCCTGCTCCCTAATATGACATGTATTTAATATTACCATATCAGCGTTATGTGACTCATTAACTGTATGATAGCCCACCTTATGCATAATATCGGCCATACGATTAGAGTCGTAAACATTCATTTGACAACCAAAGGTTTTAATATGGAGGTGTTTTTTCAAGCTATAACAAAACCAGATTAATATTTGCTATAAATAATCTTATCATAATTTTATTTAGACTTAGTCGCTCCATTTTTTTTCAGAGGAACACCAAATAGCTCCATTCTGTGACCAACTAATTTGTAGCCAAGCCTTCGCGCGACTTGAAGTTGAAGAGATTCAACCTCCTCATCATGAAACTCTATGATTTCTCCGGATTTTACGTCAATTAAATGATCGTGGTGGTCATCACTAGTTTGCTCGTAACGAGCTCGCCCATCACCAAAATCAAGCCTGTCGAGCAAACCAGCCTCTTCAAAAAGCCTAACCGTTCTATAAACCGTGGCTATGCTAATTCTTGGATCAATTTTCACTGAGCGGGCATATACCTGTTCCACATCCGGGTGATCCTCTGACTCTGACAAAACTTCAGCAATAACACGGCGTTGTTCTGTCATTTTCATTCCACGCTCGATACACAAATCTTGCAGACTAGAAACTTTTCTTTGCTTAACCAATGTGCTCACCATCTAAAATAATAAAAATCTGCTAGTTTTAACATAAAATATAAACAAAATTTATTCAATCAAACATTCTTGATCATTCTAAGTACAAAAGTGGTTTTATTACAATGTTTTTTATATTTTTAGCTATTTGATCTTTTTCTCCAAAATTACCGCATCTACATTTCCTATAGATTGCTTATAATACCCGGTTCTTCGGGAAACCTCTTTAAAACCAAAATCTGAATATAATTTACGCGCTGATATATTATTTTTAGCAACTTCCAGAACTAATCGACTAGCTCCAGATCTACTTATAGACCTTACAACATGTTGTATTAAATCCGATCCTATACCGTGGCACCGCCAATTTTCCAAAATACCAAGTGACAGCAATTCCGAATACTCGTGGACCTTAGAAAACAACACAAAGCCAATACATATATCTGTGTCAATATATTTTAGACTCTTATTTTCTTTTGTATTAGTGTTGGCTTTTAATTTAGCAATAAAACCGTCATTTACCTTATTATTCATAAGAAGGCTTAAATAATTAAGGCTCCAGGAATTCTCAAAACAATTCTTATGGATCTTAGACACCTCAATAACATGCATCTCAGACATTTTAGCAATCTCATAAAATGGGTTTTGCAAATCTATTAGTTTATATTTGGAGGGTTTATGTACATCGGCGCAGGTTTTTCAAGTTTTGCACCGAGTTTAAATCTATCATTCACAAGATCGGCGATTATTTGAAACTCTATATTTTTTCTTATTTTTTGTCTGATAAGTGTAGTTCCTGAACAGGGAAAAAATGGCATTGCTCGTTTAACTCCATCACCTAAAACAATTGTTTTCCCTGGATCATTTAATTTTTCAAGGGCATCCCCTTCGATAGCCATGGGGCCATGAATAAGGTCCAGTTGTTCACTATAAACACATGTATAGAAATCATCGCGTTTCGTTTCTAAAATTACTAAAATCCTTCTTCCGACTCTATCTATTCTCTCAACTGCGTATGCCAATACCTCAAAGTTAGTAACACCAATTAATGGTATATTGCACGCTAAAGATAGGCCACGGGCCGTTGCTAAACCTATCCTAATCCCAGTGAAACTTCCTGGCCCAATAGTTGTGCTAATTAAATTGAGATCACTATAATCCATCTTTACATCGGATAATATTTGCTCAATCATTGGAACAAGAATCTCAGCGTGTTGATTTGTAATTAATTTTTGATTCTTTGCAACAACAACTCCATTAGCAAGAATGGCTGCTGAGCAAATGGAGCTAGCCGTATCAAAAAATAGAATATTCAAGATTATTCCTTGTTAATTAACATACTCATTGAACTTAATATTATTGGTTAACAATCTTTTAAATGTAATACATATATAAATCAAAGATATTTAGAAAAATTTATAATGTCGGGTGGTCTGAGTTTATGCCTTTAGTTGAGATATTGCCTGAAACGCACAAAGTAGAAATTACACTGCTCTATGGCACCAATAATAACTTTACTGGCGAGCGTGTTTATGATTTTGCTAAATGTTATCTTCACACAGACGCTGAGAAACTGCTGACTAGGGCTGTGGAAATAGCAGCCGAATTGTCTTTTAAAATCAGGATTTACGATGCCTTCAGGCCATCTGAAGCACAATGGGCTCTATGGAAACATTCGCCAGATCCAGATTTTTTAGCTAATCCGAATATTGGTTCGCCACATTCACGAGGGGTTGCAGTTGATGTAACTCTTCTGGACTACAATGGGCAAAAACTAGACATGGGAACAGATTTTGACGAGTTTTCGGAACTCTCTCATCATGGCAACCCCGAAATAAGCAAGGTTGCAAAGACAAATCGAATGCTATTACTGGGAATAATGACTGCGGCTGGTTGGGACTTCTTTAAAAATGAGTGGTGGCATTATCAATTATTTAATTCCAAAGGCTATCAATTATTATCTGATAAAGATCTAAAGGTTCCG
Source organism: Rhodospirillales bacterium (assembly GCA_016777585.1). Lineage (GTDB taxonomy): Bacteria > Pseudomonadota > Alphaproteobacteria > Rhodospirillales > UBA2165 > TMED23. The sequence continues at coordinate 10,069 of JADHRD010000003.1, forward strand.
ATGATGTTATCAACGAAGCATAAAAAGGGTCCATGCAAATGAGATTAACGTCATATTCCATTATAATTTTTATCATCACGAGTTTTAATTTTTTAATAACTAGTAATAGCTTAGTAGCCGGAGACACTGCAGTGATCCTTATGTATCATCGCTTCGGGGAAACGACTTATCCTTCAACTAATGTGCGTTTAAAACAGTTTGACCTGCATCTCACTGAATTAAGGGATAAAAATTATAATGTTTTGCCTGTGAGAGAAATTATTTCAAAATTAAAGATTGGAGAGAGCCTCCCTGAGAAAACCGTTGGCATCACAATTGATGACGGATACGGGTCAGTGTTCTCGGAAGCTTGGCCGAGATTCCAAAGATTCAACTTTCCATTTACTGTTTTTATTTCCACAGCCCTAATAGGAAAAAGCTCAAAAAAATACATGTCTTGGGAACAACTTCGTATTCTCAAAGACGCGGGCGTTGATATTGGCGCACATACAAATACCCATAATCATATGGCCACATCTAGCCGTAGTATAAATATTCGAGAAATATTAACCTCCAATGAAAAATATTTAACTGAATTAGGAGCTATTCCTGAGATATTTGCATATCCCTATGGTGAGAGTAGCACTGAGGTGCAGAATCTTGTAAAAAAACTTGGCTATAAATCAGCATTTGGGCAACACTCAGGGCCTATAGATAAAAAAAGTAATTTCTTTAATATGCCAAGGTTTGCTCTCAACGAAAATTATGGCGATATGAGGAGATTTCGTTTAGTGCTTAGAACGATACCCCTTCCCATCACTGAACTCATTCCCAAAAGTCCACTTGTCCTCACTAACAACCCACCGTCGCTTGGTTTCACAATTAATTCAGAAACCTTAAAGTTTAATTCTTTAAGCTGTTTCTCTTCAAGAACTGGCAAACTGCAACTTGAAAGGCTGGGTCGTCGGATAGAAATTAGAATGCCCAAATTATTGCCCTCGGGAAGAACAAGGGTAAATTGCACTATGCCCCGAGAAGACGGCCGTTGGCACTGGTTCGGAAGATTGTTTGTGGTGCCAAAATAAACTAATGTTACTAATTAGATGGTTGGTGGTTGCACTATAATAACATAATCTCCACCTAATTTTGCATTATCAAATATATCAAGCTGATTTGAGCTAATAATGGATCTGACAGTTTTTATATATTCATCTCTACGCTGGGAATAATTCTTGAGAGAGCCAAGTAATTTCTCACTAAACAAAGGTAGGTTCTTCTTCCTTAGGTTTTCTCTTTTTTTGCGAAATTCACGGTAGGCATTGTGCGTATTTAAATTATGCATGTATGCTTTAACTGCATCAAATATCGTAGGGAAAACCTTTACTCTATGCTTTTTCCCTAAATCTCTACCGAGTGGAATTAATGAATTAGATACTCCATAGGTCCATTGACCAAAAAGAGCATTACCCTCTATCGCAAACCTTGAGGTTCCCCAACCACTCTCTTCAGCCGCTTGCGCAAGCGCAATAGAAGGCGGAATGATATCAACTCTGAGCAGCAATTGGCTGACATCATCTCTTCTAGTTTTATATTTGTCCGACATTGCCGCCAACCAGAGCTTATCTAGTGCATTAATGCCTAGCAGGCTATTGGTTTCTATCCCAATTCTTAAAAGTCGTTGTCGATCTGTAATTATTTTATTATTGGCTTTGAGAATAATTGGAAGAACTATCTTAAAAAATATTTCTTTCTTCTGCTTCGGTCTCTGTATATCAGACATGTCAGTTGGAATTTTCTCTAAAAAAATCCGCGGAACAAAAGCACCTTTTTTTATAACGCCTGCTAAATCATATTTCAGGCTATTAAATGCGATGGATAATTTATCTGCGGAAAGAACCTTGTCAGAGCTTTCTTTTTGTTTAAATCTTTTATCTTTTCTAACATCGCTTAAGTTGCGTTCGGTCAAAAAAGCCTTGGGTGATTTAGTTGCTACCTTGCTATGAAAGCCGATTGCTAGTGCTATAGCGCAAAAAGTTAAAGATAATAGAACTGCAATAATTGATTTATCAAATATTTTCATTTCCTAATCTTATACCTTAAGAATTATCAATTTGACGTTTTAGAGGTTTTTCACCCGAGATTATATTTTAAAATATCATTCTTCAATTAATGTATTTTTTTATCATTTTTTTTATTAAAAAACCACTAATTAAGTTTTTAAAAAGCCCACCGCTTCGTAAACGTCTTCTAGTATAGGAAGGGCAATATCGTTAGCCCTGTTGGATCCGTCCCTTAATACACTCTTTAAATACTCGTGGTTCTTCAATAATCTAGCCATCTCATCGCCGATTGGCGCTAACACCGCAATAGCAATATCCACCAAGGCTGACTTAAAGACTGAAAACTGCTTTCCTTCAAATTCTTGGCAAACACTTTCAAGTGTTTTATCCGATAAAGCAGCAAAAATTCCCAAAAGGTTTGAGGCTTCTGGTCTTCCAACAAGTTCCTCAGGTCTACCCGGCAAAAGCCCTGAATCTGAAGTTGCTTTCTTTATTTTTTTCTTTATTTCGTCGGAGCCATCGGTCATATTAATACGACTATTCTCAGAAGGGTCAGATTTACTCATTTTTTTCAAACCACTTCTTAATGACATAACCCTAGTTGCTTCTCCAAAAATTAATGGCTCAGGTAGCGGAAATAACTCTGTTTTATAATCTATATTAAATTTCTGGGCGATATCTCTAGCTAACTCCAAGTGTTGTTTCTGATCATCTCCAACCGGCACGTGGGTTGCTTTATATAATAAAATATCAGCTGCCATCAGATTTGGATATACATATAAACCAGCAGACGCTCTTTCACTATTCTCACCGGCCTTTTCCTTAAATTGCGTCATTCGGTTTAACCAACCTAATCTTGAGACACAATTAAAAACCCACGCTAACTCGGCATGCGCAGAAACAGTGCTTTGATTAAAAATAATGTTCTTTTCTGGATCTAAACCAGACGCGATCAAGCCTGCTGTAACTTCTAATGTATTTTTTTCAAGCTGTTTGGGGTTGTGTAAAGCCGTTATTGCATGCAAATCCACTACACAATAAATACATTCATGTTTATGCTGTAAACTAACCCAGTTGCGCAAAGCGCCCAAATAATTACCGAGGTGCAACTCACCCGTTGGTTGAATACCCGAAAAAATTCGACTCATACTGGTTCTTTTGTTTAATAATGAAACTCAATCTGATAATACTAGCTATTCTATTCTGAACAAGTCGGATTATCAAATTTTTTGGCCAAACACCCCAGTTACATCTTTTAAACTATAAACCTTAAAGTATAATGTGATAAAACAATATGAGACAAGACCCAAAAATACGAGCGCAATTAATGCTACGAACTTTTCAAATGCATGACCATTAAACGATTCCTCAAAAAGAAGAGCTCCTAAATATACTAAACATCCCATAATAAGAGTTGCTAAAATCACACGAGGTAAACGATAAAGAAACAAATAATCTGGTTTAAGTTGACCACGTTTCCATAAAAAAATTGATAGTAGCGCGACGTTACACCATGCTGATATTACTGTGGCAACAGCAATACCTAGATGCAAAAATGGCCCCATTAAGATCAAATTAAAAATAATATTTATCACTATCGCAAATCCGGCGATTTTAATAGGCGTAGCAGTATCCCCTCTTGAAAAATAGCCCGGCACTAAGGCCTTTATTAAAACATACGCCGGTAATCCAATAGAATAAATCGATAAAGCTGCTGCTGTTGAAACAACTGACTCTGCACCAAATTGACCCCTCTCAAATAATGTCGATATAACCGGACCAGCTAGTATAATGAGCGCAATTGCTGCGGGCAACGCAAGAACCAATGAAAATTCAATGGCACGATTTTGTGTGTCGAGTGCTAATTTTTCATTGTTTGAGTTTAAACTATGGGATAATGCAGGAAGTAATGCTGTTCCAATGGCGACACCAACAATTCCTATCGGCAATTGGTTGATACGGTCTGCGTAAAATAAAAAAGAAATAGAACCAGACGGCAAAAAGGATGCAATAATAGTATCAATTAACAAACTAACTTGATAAACGCCCGCACCTATAGCCACAGGAATAATACGCTTTAACATTAACACCACTTCTTTAGAAAACTTCGGTAATGGTAGTCGGAGATATACACCCGAATTAGAGCAATAAGTCAGAAGCCAAATGAATTGGACTAGGCCGCCAATGCTTACACCCCAGGCTAGCGCGTGTGCTGGCGTTTGAGTGTGCTCAGAAAACATTATTAAAGAACCAATTAGAGCAATATTTAATAGTATTGGCGTAGCGGCTGCAGCGGCAAATTTTCCCAACGCATTTAAAACGCCAGACATTAAAGACACCAAGGAGATGAAAACAAGATATGGAAAAGTAATGCGTGTCAGAACAATTGCTAAATCTAGTTTCTCTTTACTTTGAAAAAAACCTGGCGCAAATAAAAGAATCACTGTTGGCATAAATATTTGTATTAAAACAACAAAGCCTAAAACTACCAAAACAAGTATGGATAAAACTTCTTGAGCAAATTCTTTAGCATGCTCGAAACCATTTTTATTACTCAAAGATAAAAATTGGGGAATAAATGCTGCACTTAGCGCTCCTTCCGCAAACAACCTTCGAAAAAGATTGGGAATTTTAAAGGCTACAAAAAAGATGTCTGCAAGCACCCCTGTTCCTAAAAAAATTGCAATAAGAATGTCTCGTATAAAACCAAATAGCCTGCTTACTAGGGTAAGGATGCTTATGGTAAATATTGATCTAAAAAAGGCCATCTTAAACGTATATCATAAATAGGTTTATAAATAATTTGTAAAAATTTTTTTAGAATTTAGAGATATTTTTCGCTCACTACGGTTTTTATTAAGTTTTTTCAGAACTCTTGATGTTGAAGCTCTTTTTTTTCAACGGCCTTAACTAATTCAGATCGGATTTTTTCGAGTTTAGACTTATGGTTAATCTTTAAACCAAAAATATCTTTTACGTAAAAAGTATCAACAACATGTTCCCCATACGTTGTGATGTGCGCGGAATTAATTTTGAGACCAAGTTGATTTAATGCTCGAGTAACGTCATATAAAAATCTCGCTCGATCCTTTCCATTAACCTCTATTACCGTATCACTAGTACTAGCAGAGTTATCTGTTATTACTCGGGTAGCTACACTGAATAATTGGTCTTTTTTTGTTGAATTTTGTTTCATTGTTTTACTTAATTCAATTTCAAGGTTGAGTTTACCCGATAAAACATCCTCTATTCTCTTTTTCAATCTGTCTAATTGATTAGTTCGTTTGTACGCTTGGTTGTTAATATCTACGATAGAAAAACTATCCAAAACCATGCCATCTGACATGGTTACAATTTTTGCATCCATAATAGTTGCGCCGGACAACGCTACAGCGCCAGCAATTTGATAAAAAATCCCAGGGTGATCTTGAGTATAAACCGTAATATCCGTATATTCGAACTCATTATCAACCCTAACATCAATATGTAAGTTAAGATTGTTTTCATGAGCATGCTTGACAATACCTGCGTGGCGGATATGAACCTCAACATTATAGGTTAACCAATATTTATCATACCCCTTGGATATAAAATCTTCAAAAAAACCTTTCTCGGGTCCTTCAATGCGTTTTCGGAAGGCATCTTTAGCATGTTCAATCCGTTCTTTGCGATGCTCAATAACTCTGTCACCAGACAAAATTTCAAGGGACCGCTGAAACAGGGACCGAAGCAAACCAGATTTCCAAGAATTCCATGTTTTAGGGCCAACAGCCTTAATATCAGCAACTGTTAATATTGTTAACAAGCGCAAGCGCTCAATCGATTTTACTTTATTAACAAAATCCTGAACTGTCTTAGGATCATCAACGTCACGTTTAAACGCGGTATCACTCATAAGCAGATGGTTTAAGACCAACCAAACCACAGTTTCTGTCTCTTCTTCGCTTAATGTGAGCCTTGGGCCCAACGACACAGCAATCTCTGCACCAATTTGAGAATGATCTCCTCCTCTCCCTTTAGCTATGTCATGTAAAAACACAGATACATACAAAGCTCTGCGCGATTGAATCATAGACATCGCCTCACTTGAGTTTGGCATATCGTCGGAATAAGTACCATTTTCTATACGCGAAAGTATCCCAATCGCTCGGATTGTATGCTCATCAACAGTATAAGTGTGGTACATATCATATTGCATCTGCGCCACAACTCTTCCAAAATCAGGTATAAATTTTCCTAAAACACCAGCTTCATTCATTAATCTCAGTGCTTGCTCTGGATTTGTTTTAGCTGTTAAAATCTTCAAAAAGACCTCATTAGCTGCGTCGTTATTCCTCAAACTATTATTAACAAGCTTTAAGTTTTCTGAAATCAGCCGTATAGCATTAGGGTGAATATCTAGATTGTATTTTTGGGCCTCATAAAAAATTTTAATGAGCTTAATAGGATTGGCTTTAAACGCTTCTTTATCAATGACATTAATTCTACCTTTTTCATCATTAAACCCATCGATTTTATTTCTTCTGCGCAACGTCGCGAGCCCCATGTTGATTTTAAATAATCCCTTACTTTTTTGCTGCTCCTCTAAAACAGCGCATAAGACTCTTGTCAAATCACCAACGTCTTTTGCAATCAAAAAGTAATGCTTCATAAACCTTTCAACACCCGAGGTGCCTGCCCGATCGGCATACAACATCCGTTCGCCTATCGCTTTTTGTATATCAAAAGAAAGCCGCTCATCCGCACGTTTACTCAAGAAATGTATGTGACATCTGACCGTCCACAAGAACTTGTAAGCTTTGTTATAACGCTTAAGGTCTTGCTGCGTAATTATACCTATCTCAAGAAGCTGCTCAAATACGCTTATACCGAAAAGGTATTTGACTAACCAATAGAGCGTCTGAAGGTCTCTTAATCCCCCCTTTCCCTCTTTAATGTTAGGCTCAACAACATATCTAGAGTCTCCCATTCGATTATGCCGCAAATTGCGTTCCTTTAGCTTAAACTCAACAAACTTAGGCCCCGAACCTTCTATGACATCTGACTTGAAGCGATCAATTAAATTTTGGTATAATACCTGATCACCCCAAAGCCACCGTGAATCTAATACTGAGGTTCGGATCGTTATATCATCTTTGGATAATCGTATTACGTCATCAATAGATCGCGTTGAATGACCAATCTTTAAACCCATATCCCAAAGCGTATAAAGAATAAATTCAATAATTTGCTCAGAATATGGCGTTTCTTTGTACGGGATTAAGAACATTATATCCACGTCCGAATATGGTGCAAGCTCACCACGTCCATAACCACCAATTGCTACGAGGCTTATTTTCTCCGCCGTCGATCGATTAGCCGCCGGATAGGCTCTGGTTGTTGCCAAGTCAAATATGATACGTATCAGTTGGTCTATAAGAAATGTATTATCTTTTAAAACGTTCTTGCCTGCATCACTTTTCACAACGCAACTTTCAAATCTTTTTTTTATTTCTGCATTCCCTCCGATTAAGGCTTTTTTTAAAATTTTAACAATATTATTACGCTTGGATGCATTATAACCTTGGTTCTTAAAAAGAATCTCTATCTCTTCTTGAACTTTTATTCGATTAATTACCCCTCGTCTTTTAGAAATTTGGTTCATTATTTTCGCACTCTATATTGGGACTATTTGATAAAAAATTATAACACGTAAATACTAGGTTTATTGTATATACTAAATTTTAACTGATGAGCTCCTTTAATCTATAAATAAATTCTAAGGCATCTCTTGGTGACATCTCATCGGCTATTACATTGTCCAACTCAACCTTAAGTTTTGAATTTTTCGAGCTAATTGACTCATGAGAAGGTTTTTTTTCAGAAAAAAGAGGTAATGCCTCCAAGGAGTTTTTTCCTAACGTGCCTATATTTTTATTATCCTCCAAAGCCTGAAGGACCATTTCAGCGCGATCCAAGACATCGGCCGGCAAGCCTGCTAATTTGGCAACATGAATTCCGTATGATCTATCAGCTACTCCTTCTATAACTTCATGAAGAAAAATGATTTTACCCTGCCACTCTTTAACTTTCATATTGTGACAACTCATTGAAGTTAATTTAGATTTTAACGCGGTAAGTTCATGGTAATGAGTGGCAAATATTGCTCGGGATCTGTTTACATCATGTAAATATTCAACCACTGCCCAAGCAATCGAAAGGCCGTCAAAGGTTGCTGTTCCTCTTCCAATTTCATCTAATATAACAAAACTTCTGTTTGTAGCCTGAGATAGTATTAACGACGTTTCGACCATTTCTACCATAAATGTAGACTGCCCTCGAGCTATGTCATCTGCGGCTCCCACACGCGAAAACAAGCGGTCAATCACTCCAATGTGAGCACTATCTGCTGGAACAAAAGATCCCATCTGCGCTAGTATAGCTATCAAAGCATTTTGTCTGAGAAAGGTGCTTTTCCCAGCCATATTTGGGCCCGTTAACAACCATAAATTATTTTTTTCACTGAGGTCACAGTTATTTTTAACAAAATTAAGACTGGCTTGACTTGACCTAGTATCTCTCAAGCTCATTGTCTGAGATGTCTCGACTAGAGGATGGCGCCCGCCAATTATTTTAAAGCTTAAGCTGTTGTCTACTTTTGGCCTGCAATACCTAGAGTCGATAGCCAGCTTGGCTAGGGACGTTGATACATCTAGCTGGGCTAACGCCTTAGCTGTTAAAGAGACTTTGCCGGCCTCAATATTAATTTTTCTCAGTAAATCATGGAAAATTAATATTTCCAGAGCAAGTGCCTTATCAGCTGCGCTAGCAATTTTTCCTTCTAATTCATTTAATTCGAGAGTTGTATAGCGGACAACGTTTTTCATAGTTTGCCGATGAATAAAAGTGTCGTCAGAACGGCCAGATATTATCTCTGAATTTTTTACAGAAACCTCAATAAAATAGCCAAGTACGTTATTATACTTAATTTTCAGTGTTTGGATTTCCGTAATCTCAATATACTGTTTTTGAAATTCAGCTATAAGTTGGCGACTATCATCTTTTAGTTTCTGCATCTGGTCAAATTGCTCATCATAACCTTCTTTCACAAACCCCCCATCTTTTGAATTAATTGGTGGATCCGAAATAATTGCCTTTCTAAGGTTATCAACTAAGTGATTAAGCTCGCTTAACTCAGAGAAAATATCTCTTAAACCTGTTGGAATTTTCTTATTCCCAATTGATTTCTTAATTTTGCTAGTTAAATCAAGGCCAATTTTTATCGCAATTAGATCCCTCGGACCCCCTCGATCTGACAACAACCTTAATAGTGACCTTTCAATATCAGGCATGCCTATTAAAAATTCGGACAAAACCTTTAATATTTGAGAATTATTAAAAAAATATTCAACTATATCTAATCGATTGTTAATTAATACCGGGTTGGTTAGTGGCGTTGATAACTGGGAAAACAACAATCTAGCCCCTGATCCCGTAAGTGTTTGGTCAATCGCTGAGAGTAAACTAAATTTACGCTCTCCATTTAAAGTTCTGGTTAACTCTAAACTCCGCCTTGTGGATGGATCAATTTCCATGGTAATGCCATCAAAAAAACGCCGTGGGCTTGCTATTTGGGGCATATTACCTTTTTGCGTATGTTCAATATATTGAACAATCGCTCCAGCAGCTGCCAACTCAGGTCGAGTAAAGGCGCCAAAGCCTTCAAGAGTATCAACACCAAAGGCGGCCTTTAACTTAACATCTCCACTTCTTGAATCAAATCTACTGTTTGGCAAAACAGTAATGACATGTTCCCAGTTCCTCAATGCGCCACTTTTATAATCTTTCTGAATAATATTATCTGGAATTAAGATTTCTCTCGGTTCTATTCGAGTAATAGCTTCTGATAAATTTCCACGAGTTATATCCTGCGTAAAAAAATCTCCCGTTGAGATGTCAAACCACGCTAATCCACATTCACCTCGAATATTGGCAACCGAGGCAAGAAAATTATTTTCCTTTGTATTTAAATACATGTCCTCTAGGAGTGTTCCCGAAGTAATAGTTCGAACAACTTCTCGGCGCACAATTGATTTATAACCCCTTTTTTTTGCTTCTTTTGGGTCTTCAACCTGTTCGCATATTGCCACTTTATAACCAAGTTTAATCAGGCGTGACAGATACTTTTCATAACTATTAACAGGAACACCACACATAGCGATGTCTTTATCCAAATATTTTCCACGTTTCGTTAAAGTGATATTTAAAGCTTCAGCTGCTAGAACTGCGTCATCAAAAAAAAGCTCGTAAAAATCTCCCATACGATAAAAAAGAAGGTTATTCTGGTTTTCACTTTTTATTTTTAGGTATTGGCTTATCATGGGGGTTGCTTGTTTACTATTTAACATAATTCATACCACATCTCTTAGTTTTTAGTTTGAATAGTCATGATAAGTGTCCTTAAAGCTACTACTTTATAATTCGTGAGATTATTTTACTTCTTTAATATATTGGCTTCTAGTTTTTTAGATTATGGCTAATTAATTACGCTAATCATCAAAATTATTAGAAATCAAAGACTCAATCACTACTAAGAATTGAGGTTTGGGTTCTTTTTATTAAAAATATTAATAAAATCAATCCGGGAAGTGCCGCGACTGTTGTTAAGATAAAAAATACTGGCCAAGTCACACTATCCGCTACCCAACCAGAACCAGATGTCATTATCGTCCTAGAAAAAGCCATGAATGAAGTAAGCAAAGCATATTGTGTTGCGGTATAGGCAATATTACATAAACTCGAGAGATAGGCTACAAATGCTACTGTACCCATGCTTGTAGTAAAATTTTCGATACTAATTGTAACCGCAAGCATCTCCTGACTATAACCGACCCATGCTTGAAGAATAAATACTAAATTAGAAGCAGCCATCAAAACCCCACTAACAAGGAGCCCGCGCATCATCCCTATTTTAGCCAAAAGTAGCCCGCCAAAAAGAGCGCCGAGGACGACCGGGGGGAAACCAAAAATTTTAGCAATTGCCCCAATCTCAGACTTAGAAAAGCCAATTTCAAGAAAAAAAGGTATTTTCATAACCGTCAAAACAGCATCACCAAATTTGTATAATAAAATGAACAGTATTATCAAAATCCAGTTTGGGCGTGCAATAAATTCAATAAAAGGACAAAATACTGAGCTATAAATCCAAACAAAAAGATCTGCTGTTTGGTCAGAAATATATTTTCTTTTCTTTAATTCTAATCTAGCTCTATTCTCTATAACAACAATATTATCTGAAATTTTCTTACTAGGTTCTGGGTTCAAAAGAATTGCTAAGACACCAACTCCTGTCGCAACAGATAAACAAAGAAATACCACCTGCCAAGACATTAAATCTGCAAACATTAGAGCAAGTGCTGCACCTCCCCAAGAAGACAGTCTCCATCCATTAATAGCAAGTGCTGCACCCGCAGCAAGTTGTTTTTCTTCCAAAATTTCAACGCGGTAAGCATCTATCACAATATCTTGACTGGCTGAGGCAAATGATACGAGTAAAGCAAATACCGCTACCCACCAAAGTCCTTCATTAGGGTTTGTAGCACCAAGCTGGATAATAGAAAAAAACAACAGTCCCTGCGTCAACAAGACCCAACTTCTTCTTCTTCCAAAAACACGAGTTAAGACAGGTAATGAGACCCTATCCATAATTGGCGCCCATAAAAACTTTAAAGAATAGGGAATGCTTACTAAAGCGAATAACCCAATTTCGGTTTTTTGTACCCCTGCGTCGGACAACCATGCGGTTAATGGTTCGGCAAGAACCCCAAATGGTAAACCACTAGAAAAACCTAAAAACATCATGGATAAGACCCGGGGATCCAAGTAAACCCTAAGAGCTTTTGCCCAACTCGCTTGACTGCTAGTTTGTTTTAACATTTCAATATCTTATCAATTTTTTCAAAAATTTCTTTCGCTGGGATGCGGTTTATACATGGAAATCGTTTGTTTTCAAGTGTCAGGCTACAATCCCCTAGACACCCCTCACACGGCATTGATTTATAAACAAACTCTGCATTTTTAGGAATTATGGTTTCTGGATATGGAACTATTTCGTTTACATAAGCAGCACTAGCAATGCAAATAGTTGGCGCACCCAAAACGATGGATAAATGCATCAACGCTGTATCGACAGATATGACTAAACGAACACTCCGCAATCGAGGTGCTAATGTTTCAAAGTCCGATAAATCAAATTCTATATCTTTTTTATGATCAAAGTTCTTATACTCAATATTTTTTTCAAGATCACTCGGTGCACAAGCAATAACGAAATGATATGTATCTCCGATATAATCTATTATTTGTGACAATACCTCTAGAGAAATCTGTTTCTCTCTTACCGCAGAAAATGGGTTTAGTATTATTGTTCTTTTATTATATTTATTTGACTTCGGCATTAACCCTTTTTCGATTAAAAGTTTTGGAAGCTGGTATTTTTCAGAAGTGATCGATCCTGCAAAATTACACCACCGCAGTATTTTGTTAAAATGAATTGGACCACTCTCGAATATTTCATTGAAAAATTTTCTGTTTCGAGACAATTCGGCATTATATTTCCCCCAGGGGCGGGCTTCCATAGCGATTGTTTTTTGGGCATCGCATGCCTTAATTATTGCTTCATCTAACTTTGGGTGCCTTAAAAAATCTGTGCTTACAACAACCCTAAAGTTTAATAAATATAGTTCGTTTTCAATTTTAGACCTATAATTGCGTTTCTTTCTAAATTCCTTATAATTAACGGTGTAAATAGAAATTTTTTCATGAAATAAAAATGACACCTTTTTAGAGTCACTTCGTAACAACAAAGTTATTTTCTCATCTGATTTTGCAATAGTATAAAACCTATTTACAATTATAGAGAATAAAACAGTGTCTCCTAGCCCCCCCGAAGATACTAGTAAGACGCCAGATGGGGCATTTACACGCTTTTTTTTTTTAAAAAAGTTCATTCAAATTAATTCCAGGGTTGTATATTACTTTAAACCTTTTCTTTTAATAGGCTCTCTGCTGCACCCATCACGGAAGCAATGCTCACTGACGATACACAAGGGAAAGAATTAAATTTATTTTGTCGTTTATCACATAACCAAAAACAATGGTAGCAGCCCATCCTATCGAATAAAAATTTTACAGATGGGGGAGATATTTCATCTGGATATGGCACAAAACTTCCAAAATGTCCGCCACCAATAATAACAACGGTAGGTACACTAAGCGCTATTGATAAGTGCGCAGGCCCTGTATCGTTACTTATTACACAACTAGCCATATTAAGAATATTCATCAATTCTGGGACAGAGGTAAGTCCAACAATGTTTATAATTGGTGAATCAGGTTCTAAACTAGTTTTCAGACCATCGACCAACTCACCTTTACCCCCCACGAAAACCACAGCATAATCGTTATTAATGAATTTATTAGCAACGTCTATATAAAAACGAAGAGGCCACCGTCGACCGTACTCATTACTGCCGGGATTCAGAACTACATATCGACGACCCAAAGTCTTATTTTCAATAATTGAAGATGACTTTTTTATCCACTCAATCTTCGGAATCTTGGGGTTAAAAAACTTACCTGAAACCTGCGATATAAAGTTATAATGTCTCAAAACTTCGTGGGTAGGGTAGGGTCCTGTATCAATTAATTGGGAATTCTGGCTCAAATAGTAATTAAATTCTGGGCGGGTCTTTTCGTTAATAAATGGAATTGAAGAAATTGATCTCGGCGCATCAATCATCCAAAGCAAACTATCAGACATTAATGCCCTTCTAAAATAAGAATCACAGACTGTTATTTTTGGTGATAGTTTTTTTACTTTTATACCCATCCAAAAACGATACAGAGCGTTGCGGGCAAAAGCATGTTCATCAATAAAAAAAGATTTGTACCCAGAGAAAATCTGCTTAGAAATTGTTCGCCAACTCTCGCACCCCAAAACAGTAATATCAGACCTTTGGATGCCAAAAAGATCTGCGTATTCATCAAGCGTGTTTCTGAACAGAACCATATCCCCAATACCGTCCATTCTTATGACGACAACACCTTGTCTCGGTTTTAAAATTGGCCAAAATTTAATCACAAGGTCAAAAAATCGGAACAACCACCAGCGCCGGCGCATTCCAGCTGGAAACAGCCGCCAGAATCTTGATGTATAAATTGATGGTGTTTCTTTAAAACTATATGCTATCTACTTTCCCTTTCTAAAAAATAAATTTACTTGTCGTTTTCAAAAAATTTAACTTTCTTGAACTATGGCATTTAAATCTTTCTTTGAGCGTGCACCATAATTAGAAATAATCTCGCCCGCTATGATTCCCCCAAGGTGGCCACAGGCATCAAGGGGCTTACCCTGAATTAACCCAAATAAAAAGCCTGCCGCGTAAGCATCGCCAGCACCTGTAGTGTCAATAACGTTTTGTACCGTTTCTGGTTTTAGTTTATGGTACTCACCCTCTGCGATAACAACTGATCCTTTTGAACCTCGTGTTAAAACAGCAATTTCACAATCAATTAAAACCTTTTTAGCGGCACTCTCAAATTCATCGACCTGATACAAGGATTTAATTTCATCTTCATTAGCAAATAAAATACTTACATACTCTCTAATAAAATCTAAAAAGGCCTCTCGATGTCTACCAACACAAAAACTGTCGGATAGGCTTAACGCAACACGGCCATCATTCTGTTTTGATATTTTTGCAGCCTTTTTAAATGCGTTCTGCGCCTCTGGTGGATCAAAAAGATAGCCTTCTAAATATAAAATTTTAGCTTGGCTTATGAATTTATCATTAATATCATTGGGGCTCAAATCAACACATGCCCCTAAAAAGGTTTGCATAGTTCTCTCTGCATCTGGTGTTACACTGATCAAACACCTTGCTGTTGGAGCACTTTTTGAGTCAAACTTAGGGTCAAAAACGACACCCGCAGATTTTATGTCCTCCGTAAAAAAATTCCCTAATTCATCATCTGAAACTTTACCAATAAAACCACATCTAATATCGAGCGAAGCTAGGCTTGCTAGGGTGTTAGCAGCCGACCCCCCTGAGGCCCTTATCCCAGGTTTTATTAAATTATATATATTTTCGGCTTCAGTATGATTAATAATAGTCATAGAGCCTTTAACAAGATTATGGGTTGTCAAAAAATCATCGTCTGACTCCGCAAGCACGTCCACAATAGCATTACCGATTCCTAGTACGTCAATATCCCGTTCAGTCATGTTTTTAAAAACTCCGTATTTACTCTAGTGTTAAATTCTGTGATCATAAAGCCAATTCAAGTTTTGTAATAAAAATCATTCTCAGTATTTTTTTGCCTTTAGATTAAAATATATAGTCTTTATTACAAACGATCTTTTGCAATTTAAAGAAGTTTATTTTTAAATGATTTTCGCCTTCACACTAGCATTTAAACAGCTTTCAGATAAGTCATTCCAGAAAATATTTTGGTTAACAACGTTCTTATCGCTTTGTTTGTTCGGACTCATCTTTCTAACGCTCACGTACTTTTGGTTAAATGTGAATATAGGGTCGAATGGATTTTTATTTGGAAGCATTAGTTTGCTTGTTAATAAGTTGATTAATTATTTAAGTGGTCTAATTGTGGTTGCATCATCAATTATTTTATTTCCGCTAGTAATGCCGATCATTTTGGTTTTTTTTCTCGATAGTATTACGGCGTCAGTTGAAGAAAAACATTATAAAACTATTCGCGTAATGCGACAACAACCACTAATTGAAGCTTTGAGAATTAGTGTTAAATTTTCAATGCTATCGATTTTAGTAAATATACTAGTGTGCCCGATTTATATATTTTTCTTTTTTTTAGGACCCATTAATATGATAATTTTTTATATATTAAATGGTTATCTATTTGGTAGAGAATATTTCGAGCTAGTAACGTATCGACGTCTTGATCCAGGTATGATAAACCAACTAAAGAAATCAAAAAAAAACCAGATTTTTATTTTTGGAGTCATAACTACATTTTTGGCGACGCTACCAATAATCAATCTTATTGCCCCTGTATTGGGAGCCGCAACAATGGTACATCTTTTTTACGGATGGATTAGACAACCAAAAGTACAAAATCAACTAGTAAAAAATAGGCCAAAGTTATAAAAGACCATAATTAAAATATAATTAGTTGAAAAAGGAGTTTCGCATGGCTGAAATACCATCTAAACCATTAATTAAGGATAAGTCGTCTCCACTTAACCTAGCATTCAAACCCGGTCACCAGGTTATAAATAGAAAAGACCAAACCTCAGAACCGAAAAAAAATAAAATGGTGTCCATGGATACTGATAGCAACAGATTAACCGTAGGGCGCAATATTGTCTTAAATGGTGAAATAAGATCTTGTGAAAAACTCGTCGTAGATGGAACGGTAGAGGCCAAGTTAGATGAGGCACATTCAATCGTCATATCATCTAGTGGTCATTTTAAGGGAAATGCTGACGTTAATGACGCAGATATAAGTGGTACATTTGAAGGAACGCTATCTGCAAAAAACCTCGTTATTATTCGGAAAAGTGGTAAAATCATAGGTTCGCTGACTTATGGTAGAATTACAATTGAGGATGGTGGTCAAGTAGTTGGAGATATGAGTTGTATGGACCCCTTACAAAACACTTTTGAAAACGAGTAGCAGCTTTCTTTTGCCGGGGATCATATGATTGCGCTACTCAAATCAGTTTTCAATTTAACCATAATCACGCTAGTGTTGATCGCGTGCTCACAAACAAACCGTCCGTTAGTCTTACATAAAGAAATACCAAAACATGGCAATAATCACCCGCAAAGTATTCATAAAGGATCAAATAAACCCATAGGTTATAGAGTATTAGAACAAGGCCTTAAAAAATCTCTCGTATCTTCCGCTTCTCGTTCAGAAAAAAATCGCCGGTCTTTTAAATTAAAAACCGTTAACTATTATTTAATTGGGGCAAGCAAGGGTTTAATCTTGGAGGTGCTTGGTCAAGCACACTTTACTCGCGTTGATCCTCCAGCACAAATATTACAATTTGAGAGCGGAACATGTTTTTTAGACCTCTTTTTTTATAAAAGAAAAAATAAATTGAAGGTGAACCATGTGTCTGTCCGATCCAAACAAGTGAAAAAAATCAAGGACGAGGATTGTTTTTTAAGTTTAATGTCTTCGCGTAATGAATGAAAACTTATAGCCATTCTTTTATCTAAGTTTGGGTGGTACCAGCTGTGCTTTAAATTTAAATCCACACTGGTCTACAACAACACATTTATAGCACTCCGGTTTTCTAGCCTTGCAAACATAGCGCCCCAATAATATGAGCCAAGTATGTGCATGCCGCGCAAACTCGTGGGGTGTAACCCTCTCCAGTTTCTTCTCAACCTCGAGTGGCGTTTTTCCTTTTGCTATTCCAGTACGATTACCTAATCTAAACAAATGCGTATCTACGGCAATGGTTGGGTGGCCAAAAGCTATATTCAGAACGACGTTCGCTGTCTTTCGACCAACGCCTGGAAGTTTTTCAAGGTTTTTCCTGTCTTGAGGGATAGCCCCGTTAAAATCATTTATAAGAATGTTGCTAAGAGCTATAATATTCTTAGCTTTACCATTAAAAAGCCCTATGGTTTTTATAGCATCCCTAAGTCTAGTCTCCCCAAATGCAATCATTCTTTTTGGTGTTTGAATCTTTTTAAATAGGGGTCTTGTTGCCTTATTGACACCTATATCGGTGGACTGGGCTGAAAGAACAACTGCAATCAAAAGCGTGTAATTATTTACGTAGTGAAGCTCTCCTTTTGGATTTGGGTTCTTACTTTGAAGGTTTAAGTAAAAATTATAAACGTTTTCTTTTTTCATGTCTTCAGTATTATGCTAAATCAAACCAAGAACATCCAGCATGTTATATAAACCAGGTTTCTGTCCTTCAGTCCAAAGAGATGCATGAACTGCGCCTTTAGAAAATATACCTCTGTCTCCGGCCTTATGAACTAATTCTATTATTTCAGAGTCACTTGCATAAATTACTGAGTGATCACCTATTACTTCTCCACCACGAAGAGAGCTAAATCCAATATTACCTCGCTTACGTGCTCCTGTAATTCCATCTCGACCCCTATCTGCTATTTCTTCAAGTGCCTTTCCCCTTCCCTTAGCCGCAGCTTCGCCCAAAGCAATCGCGGTTCCGGAGGGAACATCAACCTTATTCCTGTGATGCATCTCCATTATCTCAATGTCATAATCTTCATTAAGAATTTCGGATACTTGTTTAGCCAACCCAAACAATAGATTTACACCAATCGAGAAGTTCATTGCTTTAACGATAGTTACCTTTTTAGCTGCGATCTCAATATCAGCAAGACCCTTCTCGGTATGCCCTGTAGTTCCAAGCACGAGGTTTGTACCATTTTCTTGCGACAATTCAAGGTGATGTTGTGTTACGTTTGGACTAGTAAAATCAATAATTGCATCGGAAGCTTTAAAAGCCTCCTCAACATTATCCGATATGATAACTCCACATTGAGGCAAGCCGACAAATTTGTTGGCATCCTGCCCTATTGAATGGCTCTCTTTAACATCCACTGCAGCCGATAGTTCGCACTTTTCTGATCTTTGGACTTCACACAACAATTCCCTTCCCATGCGACCAGCACAACCAATAACACCTATTCTCATTATACAACCTCGTGGAAGTAATTAATCTTTTAGATCTTTCCACAATTCCTTTACCTTTGTAAAGAAACCATCTGTTTCCGGATTATTTTGTTCTCCCCCACCCTCGGTTTCAAACTCTTTTAACAAAGCTTTTTGTTTTTTTGTAAGATTAACCGGAGTTTCAACGGATGCTTGAACGAACATATCTCCTCGTTCTTTCGATCTAAGAACCGACATACCTTTTCCTTTTAAACGAAATTGATGGCCTGACTGGGTGCCAGTGGGAATTGTAATCTTAGCTCTTCCACCGTCAACAGTCGGCACCTCTATGTGACCTCCCAGTGCTGCCGTCGTGAGAGGGATCGGAACTGCACAATAGATATTGGCGCCATCTCTTTGAAAAATATGGTGTGAGGAAACTGTGATAAATATATATAGATCTCCCGAGGGAGCACTATTTAAGCCGGCCTCACCCTCTCCCGACAACCTAATACGCGTCCCATCTTCAACTCCCGCGGGGATTGAGACGGATAACACCTTCTCCTGATGAACTCTACCTGCGCCGTTACACTTACCACAAGGGTCCTTTATAAACTTTCCCGCACCTTGACAAGTGCCACATGCTCGCTCAATCGTGAAAAAGCCTTGCTGAGCTCTAACTTTACCGTGTCCATTACAAGATGGGCATGTGTCTGGAGGAGCTCCATTGCGAGTTCCAATTCCCTTACAATCTCCGCATGAAACTGATGTCGGCACTCTTATATTACTTTTATTTCCATTGAAGGCTTCTGACAGAGACACTTCCATGTTGTATCGTAAATCTGATCCCCGCCCAGAGCCCTGGCTTCCGCCGCGGCCGCCGCCACCCATAAAATCACCAAACATATCCTCAAAAATATCAGAGAAACCTGCTCCACCAAAACCGGATCCCTGTCCAGCGGCACCACCTTGCTCAAATGCGGCGTGTCCAAATCTATCATAGGCTGCCCGTTTTTCTTCATCAAACAGGACATCATTTGCTTCATTGACCTCTTTGAATCTTTTCTCCGCTTCTGGATTATCGGCGTTTCTATCCGGGTGATATTTCATTGCCATTTTACGATAGGCTTTTTTTATGTCATCCTGAGACGAGCTTTTATCTATTCCAAGAGTTTTATAATAATCTTCTTTCGCCATTAGGGGGCCTTAGTTTAGAGATCTGAGGTCATTCTCATAATAAGTATGAAGACAACCAATTCAGATCTAATGTTGTTAAAAAGTTTAACGCCTAGCTCTTCTTTTTATCTTCTTCTTGTTTTTCCTCATCTACTTCCTCAAATTCCGCATCTACTATTGTTTCTGAGGCATTTGATTCTTCCGTCTCTGAACCCTGACTTGGATCAATCTCAGCTTCATCCTGGTTATCTTTATACATTGCTTCGCCTAACTTCATCGCAACTTGCATTAAGGTGTCAGACTTCTCTTTAATTTCGTCTACTGTTGATGTCTCTGCTGATAAAATGTCTTTCAAGTCACTCAATCCACTCTCAACAGCGCCCTTTTCTTCTTCAGACAACTTATCCCCATATTCTTTAAGGTTTTTTTCTGTCGAATGTAGTAGCGAATCTGCTTGATTTCGAACCTCTACCATATCTTTACGTTTCTTATCATCTTCGGAATTCGCCTCCGCATCTTGAACCATCTGCTCAATATCAGAGTCTGATAATCCTCCAGAGGCTTGGATTTTTATTTGTTGTTCTTTTCCTGTTGCCTTATCCTTAGCCGAAACATTCACAATTCCATTTGCGTCAATATCAAATGTTACTTCAATTTGAGGCATTCCGCGGGCACTTGGAGGAATACCAACCAAGTCAAACTGCCCCAACAATTTATTATCGGCTGCCATTTCTCTTTCACCCTGAAAAACTCTAATTGTCACTGCATTTTGATTATCCTCAGCGGTAGAAAAAACCTGGCTCTTTCTCGTCGGTATCGTGGTGTTTCTATCAATCAGCCTGGTAAAAACGCCCCCTAATGTCTCTATCCCAAGCGATAGGGGCGTTACATCCAACAACAAGACATCTTTGACATCACCTTGTAAAACACCTCCCTGTATCGCTGCACCTAAAGCAACTACCTCGTCTGGATTAACTCCTTTATTTGGTTCTTTTCCAAAAAACTCCTGAACCACTGCTTGCACCCTTGGCATTCGTGTCATGCCGCCTACTAGTATAACCTCATCAATCTCCCCTGCTGTAATTCCAGCATCTTTCAACGCGGCGGAGCAGGGGGCAATGGTCCGGTCTATTAGTTTGTCTACCAAGGCCTCTAGTTTGGCCCGAGTAAGCTTTATATTTAGATGTTTGGGACCACTTTGGTCTGCCGTTATAAAAGGAAGGTTAATTTCGGTTTGCATAGAACTCGATAATTCTACTTTTGCTTTCTCAGCCCCTTCTTTTAAGCGCTGTAAAGCTAATCTATCTTCCCTAAGATCAACTCCTTGTTCTTTTTTAAATTCATCTCCCAGATAATCAATAATACATTGATCAAAATCTTCTCCCCCCAGAAAGGTGTCGCCGTTTGTTGATTTAACTTCAAAGACGCCATCTCCAACTTCAAGAACAGAAACATCAAAGGTTCCGCCCCCAAGATCATAAACTACTATCGTTCCACTCTCATTTTTATCCAAACCGTAAGCAAGTGCTGCAGCTGTAGGCTCATTGATTATCCTCAGAACCTCCAATCCCGCTATCTTACCTGCATCCTTAGTTGCCTGGCGCTGAGAATCGTTAAAATAAGCTGGAACTGTGATAACCGCTTGTGAGACATCTTCACCTAAAAAGCTTTCTGCGGTCTCTTTCATTTTTTGCAATATGAATGCACTAATTTGGCTTGGACTATATTTCTCACCTTCAGCCTCAACCCAAGCATCACCATTATCACCGGCCACAATGTGATAAGGAACCAATTCCTTATCTTTTTTGGTAAGTGGGTCATCAAACCTTCGTCCAATCATTCTTTTTATCGCAAATAACGTGTTTTCAGGATTAGTCACACCTTGACGTTTAGCTGGTTGTCCCACCAAACGCTCTCCTCCATCAGCAAACGCCACCATAGACGGGGTCGTACGAGTTCCTTCGGAGTTCTCAATAACCTTTGGATCAGAGCCATCCATGAGAGCAACGCACGAATTTGTCGTGCCAAGATCAATTCCAATTACTTTACTCATTTTTTAATCATCCTCTCATTAATGTAAAAAATCGTCAATTTATGTTTCTTGTGGGGGAATATACCAGCAATAATAGTGTTCTTGCTCGTATGGGATTGTTTGCCTATACATTTAGTTTCTAAATTTATCCGTTATATAGGTCGTGTCTCTGAGCGCTGCAACCGTTCTCTCTTTTTTTTACAATAATTTTTCTATTTACAGTTCTTCATCCAGTTTTTTATTTTTTTCATCCACCGAGGCGTCTAGAGCTTCCGCTTGCTTTTCGTATGCAGACGAACTCGTGTTGGCAACTGTCTCTTTGGGGGTTTCAACAGCACTGTCATGGTTTTGTACACTATCAGATTTAGCCCCCCCTTTAGAAACACCCACCATCGCTGGTCGTAGGAGCCTATCATGCAGCATATAACCCTTTTGCACCTCTTCTAAAACCAAACCAGCTGGACTGTTAGTGTCTTCAATTTCATACATCGCTTGATGAATGTTATGGTCAAACTTTTGACCTACTGTTGTTAAAACTGATATATTAAATTGTTCTAAAGAACTTAAAAATTGTGAGTGGGTCATTTGAATTCCAATAAATAGGTTTTTTAAATCTTCATTTTGGCCCATTTTTTCTTCGCTAACACTGGTTAAAGCTCGATTTAAATTATCCGCAACCGAGATGATTTCTCTGGCAAAATTTGTTATAGCGTATTTTGATGTAT
The DNA here is from genome assembly GCA_016777585.1 of Rhodospirillales bacterium. Taxonomy (GTDB): domain Bacteria; phylum Pseudomonadota; class Alphaproteobacteria; order Rhodospirillales; family UBA2165; genus TMED23. The sequence continues at coordinate 32,706 of JADHRD010000003.1, forward strand.
CTTTTTTCTCGCGATCAGTTCTTCTTCTTACATTTTCGCCCTCTGCCAAGGATCTCAACAACTGATCCTTTAGAGAATCAATTTCTAATTTGAGTTCTTCAATCGTCGGTTCTTTCTCTGATTCTTCGCTCTGTATCACATCACTATTTGTTTCCGTCAGATTCTCATCTGTGGAATTTGGTGCAGACGAAGGTTCCTCTTTTCCAGAATCTTCTGAGTTAGTTTCATCATTCTCATTTAATTCTTTATCATTTTCTGTTGAACTATCCATTTTTTACTATCTTTCGCTTGATGTTTAACACTTATTAGATTTTTTTATCTTTTCTAACTCTAGGAAGCTCAGCTCATAATTTTGCCAATTAATTTAGCAGAATAATCTACCATAGGAATAATCCGAGCGTAATTCATTCTAATTGGTCCAATTATACCTATTGCGCCAACGAGTTTATTTGATTTTGAGTGATATGGAGCAACGATAAAAGAACATCCGGACAAATTGAACAAATCATTATCTGCCCCAATAAAAATTTGAACGCCTTCAGCCTGATCCGCTAATTCTAAAATTTTAAACATAGTTTCATTTGTTTCTAGAAATGAAAATAAATTTTTTATATCTTCTAAATCAGAAAGCACATTAACGTCATCAAGTAAGTTTGCTTGTCCTCTTATAATCAAAGTTCCCGGCGAATTGTTTTGGTTTTTATTCTTGGACCATGTCGCCAACCCAGCTTCAACAATTCTAGATGCTAATGTGTCCAATTGAATTTTACTCTCCTCTATTTCGGATTGTAATGATCCAATTACTTCAGAAATTGTGTGGCCCACTAATCTTTTATTTAAATAATTTGACACTTCATTAAAAACGTAAGCTGGGAGATCTTTGGGGACTTCGATTATCCTGTTTTCAACTGCCCCTTCCGACGTAACCAGGACGACCAAAGCTCTACCTGGGCTCAAGTGAATAAATTCAATGTGTTTCAGAGGCGATTGCGTAGTTGGAACCATCACTAAACCTGCGCAATTTGACAATCCAGAAAGTGTCGATCCAGCCTCCTCTAACATTTCTTCAACACTTTTCCCAGAACCCGCCAACCTTAATTCTAGATTCTTGCGTTCTTCAGAAGATAAGTTTCCTATTTCCAATAGGCCGTCAACAAATAACTTGAGTCCAGAATCTGTTGGTATCCTCCCAGATGACGTATGAGGTGCATAAAGAAACCCAAAACCCTCCAAGTCTGCCATTACGTTTCTAATAGTAGCTGGTGACAAACTAGTTGATAGTTGTTTTGACAAGGCCCCAGAGCCTACCGGGTCACCTGTCTCAACATATGATTCGACAATCTTCATAAAAATCTCACGCGAGCGATCATTTAATTGAGATCCAGCTGGTTGCTTATTGTACATTTTTTTCATATCTTTATCTGTTAGTGGGCAGAATGTAGGTTTGCATGTTGATTACGTCAACGGCTATAATATAAAAATTAAAAGGTAGGTTTGCTCAATAGAAGCAAATATCCCAATAAAAAGTTTTTTCTTTAATTAAAAATATACACTTAATTAGTTTGGAAGAGTTTATATGCGGCCATCAGGAAGAAAGTACAATCAATTAAGAAACGTAATAATTGAACCAAATTTCAACAAATACGCTGAAGGATCTTGCTTAGTCAAATTTGGTGATACGCACGTAATTTGCACAGCAACAGTTGAGGAGCGTATTCCACCTTGGTTAAGAGACAAGGGTCAAGGGTGGATCACAGCCGAGTATGGAATGCTACCGAGGTCAACCGGCTCACGAACAAATAGAGAGGCAGCCCGAGGCGGTCAAGGGGGGCGGACCCATGAAATCCAGCGGCTTATTGGAAGGTCATTGCGTGCAATCACTGATTTAAAAGCTTTGGGAGAAATTCAAATCAGAGTGGACTGCGATGTGATACAAGCGGATGGGGGAACGAGAACTGCATCTATTACCGGTGGATTTGTTGCCTTGCATCTGGCCTGCCAGAACCTAATAAAAAAAGATTTAATAACAGAGATACCATTGGTCGGTACCATGGCCGCTGTGTCATGCGGAATTTATAAAGATACCTCAATTCTAGATTTAGATTACAGCGAAGATAGTGTAGCTCTTGCAGATAGTAATTTTGTTTTATCAGAGAAAGGGGAAATAATAGAAATCCAAGTAACAGCTGAGGATAGAGCATTCTCAGAAACTCGTTTTTTTGAGATGATACAGCTCGCAAAAAAAGGGGTTTCTGAATTAGTTGCCCTACAAAAAAGTGCGCTTGGTATAGAATGACGCGAAAGTTTAATGGCCAAAGCATAGTTATTGCTAGTCACAACTCTGGAAAAATACTTGAGTTCGAGGAACTGTTTGCTAATTCTGGTTACCACATCACCTCTGCTAGTCAATTGGGTTTTCCAGAACCAGTCGAAGACGGGCTTTCATTTAAAGAAAATGCTGAAATAAAAGCAAGATCATCAGCATTATTGGCAGGGTATCCCTCTATATCAGATGATTCCGGTTTGGTTGTTCCGTTGATAAATGGCGAACCGGGCATACATTCAGCTCGCTGGGCCCTTACAAAGTCTGGTAATAAAAATTTTAATTTAGCAATTGAAAAGATCAAAAATAAAATAGTGACATTGGGTGAAATACCATCTGGTCAGAATGCACATTTTGTTTGTGCATTAACCATGTGCTGGCCCGACGGATATATGGAAACTGTCGAAGGTTATGTCCACGGGAAACTAACCTTTCCATCAAAAGGTAACATGGGGTTTGGCTATGATTCGATTTTTATTCCAAACGGCCAGAGTTTGACGTACGGAGAGATCAAACCAGAGGAAAAACACCAAAATAGTCATCGTGCCGATGCCTTTAAACAATTATTGACAGCATGTTTTAATAAAAATTGGTGGCAACATTAGTCAAGAATTAGGTATATATATCCATTGGCCATTCTGTTCAACAAAATGTCCTTATTGCGACTTCAATAGTCATGTACAAGCTAATGTCGACCATGATTTATGGTTGGGGGCATACCTATCAGAACTGAAGCGGTATTACTCTGAAACTGCGGATAAAAATATAGTAAGTATATTCTTTGGGGGCGGCACCCCATCCCTCATGGACCCTTGCATTATTGAAAGTATAATTAATCAAATAAAAAAATTATGGCGTTGTGATTCAAACATAGAAATCACAGCAGAAGCAAACCCATCTTCATCAGAGACCTCCAAGTTTATGGACTTCCGTTCTGGAGGAATAAATAGGCTGTCAATTGGCGTGCAAAGTTTCGAGGAAAAGAACCTTCGGTTTCTGGGTCGAAACCATACCGTAGAAGAATCAGAAAAGGCGGTTATCGCTGCATCAAAAGTCTTCGATAATTATACCTTTGATCTAATTTATGCTTTGCCTGATCAAACATGTGTTGAATGGGAGCAGGAACTAGACCGGGCACTTAAATTTGCTCGAAATCATGTGGCGATGTATCAACTAACGATAGAACCGGGAACAGAATTTTACAAAAATAGAGTTAAGCCAGCGAACGAAAACTTAGGGTCGAAGTTGTATCAAGTTACTAATAAAATAATGGAACAGGCTGGATATGACGCATATGAAATATCTAATTATTCTAAGCCAAAGTTCAAATGCCGCCATAATTTAATATATTGGAATGGTTTAGATTATTTAGGTATTGGTCCGGGTGCTCATGGCCGATTAACGCAAAATCATATTACCCAGTCTATTCAAAGTTATAAGAATCCTAATAAATGGCTAATCGCTGCCTTAAAGAAACAAAATGGCGAACAAGATAGGCTATCATTGAAACCCTCTGAGAGATTCGAAGAAATTTTGTTAATGGGTTTAAGGCTTTCTAAAGGTATATCGTCCTCATCATTTTATAACCTAACCAACACACAACTATCAGATTTTTTAAATCATAAAAAATTGGATATATTAATAAAAGAAAACTTCATTATTTATAGTAGTAATAATTTGAGAGTAACCACCAAAGGGCGAGAGACACTAAATTCTGTTCTTAAATTTTTATTGACCTGAGCTTACCCCTTATCCTGAGAAAAAAAATTTTGGGGGGCTGGGCTGATAAGTTTGATCCCCCGCATTTTGATCTCAAATACTGATAAGCCTCTCTCTACATAACCTTTCTTTGAAAATCTAAAGATTCCATCCAATCCTAAAAAACCTCTTGGAGAAGTAATATTCATATCTCGAAAGAACTGGGTCTTTGCGAGGGAATTAATCTGTCGATCGTCCTTATTACTTTGAGCGAAAACAGCTGCTAAAGCTGTAGCATCATAGGCTAAGGTGGCTAACCGATGAGGTGTCTCACCATAGATATTCTCATACCTTATAACGAACTCTCGCCGACCTTTACTAGATGGAGAGGAGAACCAACCGCCTAATAATGCTGGTTCTGAACCTAATCCACCTGTATCCCACTGCCCTGTACCTAACATTTTTACTTTTTTGGGGTCTAGATCATAGTGCGGGAGAAGTGCGGCAATAGAACGCAACCTCTCACCACCATCGGCGATTAATAGGGCATCAAATGGCAACTCTCCGATGGTTTGAACACCATTAAGCGCTAACAATGCTTTCTTAGCCGCATTGTTGTTTTGATTTAAAAGCTGAGACTTTTCTTGAGTTAGCATCCTCTGTCGCATATCGAAATTAGCCAAACCTCTAATAATTGGGCTAAAGTTTTTGGTATTAGTATCATATAACACTTCAGACGTTAACGTAGCTCCGTACAAATTAATTGTCGACCTAAGCGCGTTATATACAACCTGACCATAATTATTATTAGGGGCGATTAAAGCAAATCTGCGTATCCCCCTTTCTATGGAAAACTTAACAATCCTTCGCACCTGCTCACTCGGTAAAAATCCCATGGTAAAAATATTATTTCCGGCGACAGTGTAGTCACTTGAAAAAGCTAGAACTGTTATCCCACTCTGACTTGTTATTGACTCAATCGCCTTAACCGCGTTATTAAAAACCGGACCCAATATTAATTCTGCTCCTTCTCTAATGGCGGTCGCCCCAGCAACTCTGGCACCGTTAATTGTCCCTTTGGTGTCTAGCGGCAACAACTCAAAATCTTTACCGGCAAAGTGAAACAGTGCTAATTGTGCTGCATTTAACATGGATTGCCCCAATTTCTTATATTTACCAGATAGTGGCAATAGTATAGCCACCCGCGGCACTTCAACATTCTTAGAGGAAATTATAGTATTGTGGTAAACAATTGTTGGGTTTTCGTTCTCGCCAATATATTTATTGTTTTTTTCTGATGTAATAATTATTTGAGCGACATTTTGTCGGGAAATAGCTTTAAAGTCAGATGCTTCGACGCCAGAGAGAGAAACCCATAATATAAACAAAAAGGTAATGATTAAATTAAATTTTATCGATAAGATCTTAGGAGTGTGATTTATAAAGTATTTCATATATTTAAGTTAGCGAACACTTTCTGATAAGTAAACAGGATGCAGATACAATGACAATCGAATTAAGGGGTGGACTCTATATTGTGTCTACACCAATTGGTAACTTGAAAGATCTAAGTGCGAGAGCAATTGAGATTCTCGAAAATGTTTTTTTTATTGCATGTGAAGATACACGGGTCACTGGCAAACTTCTTTTTCGATATAATATTAAGACTCCTATGAAAGCTTATCATGAACACAGTACTAAGAGAGTTAAAGACAAAATATTATCAGCTATTTCTGAAGATAAAGCGGTTGCAATTGTATCAGATGCTGGCACACCTACAATTTCTGACCCCGGCTATAAGTTGATTAAACTATGTATAAAAAACAACTATTACATTTCTGCGATTCCTGGGGCTAGTGCAGCTATTACTGGTTTAGTTCTCTCGGGCATCCCAACGAACCGTTTTCTTTTTTTTGGGTTTCTGAGCTCAAAAAGAGAAAAAAAATCAAATGAATTAGCTGGGCTAGTCAACATCCCAACAACTTTAATATTTTATGAATCCCCAAAGAGATTAGTTGGCACTCTTCAAACCATGATAAAACAACTAGGGAATCGGCCGGCGGCAATTACTCGAGAACTTACAAAGAAGCATGAGCAGGTGCGTCGTGGGCAACTAAATGATCTTTTTCTTTATTATAAGAGTATTCCTCCCCCAAAAGGTGAACTTGTCTTAATAGTAGGCGGCATGGAGGAAAAAATTGCTGCCGTTGATGATAATTTGGATCAAATAATTATTACCCGTCTTAAAAGCAAATCCCTAAGAGACACATCCATAGAAGTTTCAGATGAGACTGGGATAACAAAGAAGTTGGTTTACGCAAGAGCTCTGGCGTTATCAAAACCTAAAAATTAATTATCAACAGCAAATAACTCAAAAATTAGGATATCGTTAGTAAAATAAGAGTATTTAAATAATTAGTAGTAATTTACTTCGGTTGATTAACGATGAAAAAAGCGATCATTTTTACAGTGTTATTAGGGCTCTTAATGCCTCAGTTAATAGGGTGCACAGCTATCGTAGGAGCAGGGGCGACTATGGGAGTGACGGCATTCCAAGAACGTGGAATAAAGGGCCGGGCAAACGATTTAAAAATTGAAGCTATGATATTGGAGAGTTTTATTTCAGAAGAGTTGCTTCTGCCAGCGACAATAGGTGTTGAAGTTTACGAAGGTCGTGTCCTCCTTACAGGGGCGAGTAAAAATAATAGTATAACAGATAAGGCTGTTAAATTATCTTGGACAATAGCTGGTGTTAAAGACGTAATAAACGAAATACAAACACACAACTCCACGAGCATAATTGACTTTTCAAAGGATTCTTGGATCACCGCTCAGATGCGCTCAAAACTAACTTTTGATATGAATGTTTACTCAATAAACTATTCCATCGAGACGGTAAATGGAACAGTTTATCTAATTGGCATTGCTCAAGATAAAACTGAACATAACATAGTCAAACAATATGCGTCTCAGATCAAATTCGTCAACCGCGTCATTAGTCATGTTAGAATAAAATAAAATGAGTCCCGACATAATTTAAATTTTTTATATGTTTCATTTATTATGGCCTTATAAAAAATATGTGTTTATCTTTAACGAAAAAAAAGGCTGTTACTTATGACCCTTTCCATAGCGATACAAATGGACTCAATAGAACATATTGATATAAAATCAGATAGCACATTTGTAATGGCGCTTGAAGCTGAAGCTCGGGGGTACAAGAATTATCACTATTTAGCAAAAAATTTAACTTTTAAAAACGGGAAAGTTACAGCATTAGCAAACGAGCTAAATGTTCGTTACCAAGAAAACAATCATTTTACTTTGAAAGACCCAGAAATAATAACACTCGCTAATTTTGATGTCGTTCTAATGCGTCAGGACCCGCCATTCGATATGACATACATTACAGCAACACATCTACTAGAAAAAATACACCCAAAGACCGTGGTGGTAAATAATCCAGCGGAAGTCCGGAATGCCCCGGAAAAAATTTTTGTTACAGAATTTCCAGATTTAATGCCACCAACTTTAATAACACGTAACCGGCAGGAAGCAGTCCATTTTCGTACAGAATATAAAGACTTAATAATTAAACCTTTATACGGAAATGGTGGCTCTGGAATTTTTCGTATTAAACCTAATGATGAAAATTTTAATTCACTGTTAGAAATGTTTGAGGCCTTCTATCGGGAGCCATACATTTTGCAGAGGTACGAGTCAGCAGTAAGAAATGGTGATAAAAGAATAATATTAATTGATGGAAAACCAGTGGGTGCGGTAAACCGCGTTCCCGCAGATGGCGAGTCACGCTCAAATCTTCATGTCGGTGGGACCGCTAAAAAGAGCTCTCTTACCAAGAGGGATCTGGAGATTTGCGATGCTATTGGCCCTACTTTAGAAGAGCGAGGTCTAATTTTTGTGGGAATAGATGTCATCGGTAACTATATTACCGAGATAAATGTAACATCTCCAACTTGCATTCAAGAAATTAATTGTTTTAACGGCGTTAATATAGAGAAGGATTTATGGGATGTTATAGAGTCAAAAGTGTCATAAGGTAATAATAGTGTCTTTTAAAGTTTAAATAGCAGCCAAATAAAAAGTTCTAAGCCTCTTCTCTACCAACAACTTCAGTTATTTGTACCGCCAGTTTATCAGAAACAACAACAACTTCTCCACGTGCAACGAGTTTGCGTTCTGCTTTAATGTCAATAGGTTCTCCAACAAACCTATCTAGCTCAACTACGGCACCTCTTCCCAATTGGAGTATTTGGCTTATCTTTAAATCTGCCGTTCCAAGCACAGCGATAATATCAACGTCAACCCCAAGGACCGCAGCATTTTTAGTATGGCCCATTGCATCACCTGGTGTCTCATTATTTACCACTTCTTCTCCAGAAGATTGCTCCGTTGTCTCTTCCGACATCTATTAAATTTCCATTATAATTTTTAATTATACCTTGATTTGATTTTCACTTTATATTTTAGATGTTATAAATTCATTAACGTTGCATTTATTCTGAAACAATCATTGGTCCCAGCCGCTTGCCACCAAAAAGGTGGATGTGGAAGTGTGGAACTTCCTGTCCACCATGTTTACCTATATTTGATAAAACTCGGTACCCCTGTTTATCAATTTTTAACTTCCGAGCAGTTGTTCCAACTGCACGAAAAAAACCAGTTATTTCCATATCACTTGCCAAATTTGTAAAATCATCAAACGAAATATATTTGCCTTTTGGAATAACAAGAATATGGTTTGGGGCCTGGGGATTAATATCTTCAAATGCCAGCGCATAATTATCTTCATAGACACATTTATACGGGATCTCATTTCGTAGTATTTTTGCAAATATGTTTTCATTATCATACAGCATTTTATAAACCTTGTACTATTTCCGTAACGATTTTTCTTTAATTCCCGATATTCCCTGGCGTCTCTCTAATTCTTTCCAAACATCCGAAGGTTTAATATTAGATGCTGACCATAGCACAAGTAGGTGATAAATTAAATCTGCACTTTCCGATGCGAGCTGGCTTGGGGTTGTCAAGGCTGCAATCACAGTTTCAACCGCCTCTTCTCCAACTTTTTTAGCAATCTCTGGGGCTCCAGATTTGAATAATTGAGATGTATATGATTGCTCATCATTCACATTTTTTCTTGATTGGATTATCTCAAATAAGCGTTCTATTACAGTTTCCTGGTTATTTTTTTGGTTTTTTGACATTTGTTTAATCAATCCTAACCGCAACACCGGCTGCATTCATGAAATTTTTTGCTTCCCGAATAGTATAAAGCCCAAAATGGAATATTGAAGCCGCCAATACACCATTAGCATGACCTTTTTTTACTCCATCGACAAAATGTTGTAAATGTCCAACGCCGCCTGAAGCGATTACCGGTATGCTAACGTTATCAGCAATCTGTCGTGTAATCTCAAGGTCAAATCCTTGTTGTGTGCCATCTTTATCCATCGACGTTAACAGGATTTCCCCTGCTCCAAACTCTACCATTTTTTTAGCCCACGTTAATGCATCAATGCCCGTTTCAGTTCTGCCGCCATGAGTAAAAAGTTCAAAGTTATTATCCTTCTGCTTAACATCCATCGAGACAACTATACATTGACTGCCAAATTTTAAAGCAGCCTTTTTGACCAAACCTGGGTCCTTTATAGCGGCAGTGTTAATTGCCACTTTATCAGCCCCCGCCAATAGTAATTTGCGGATGTCAGAGATTGATCTTATTCCGCCTCCAACGGTAACAGGCATAAAGCATTTTTCAACAGTTCGTGTTACAACGTCGTATATGGTATCTCTATTATCTGAACTTGCCGTTATATCTAAGAAACACAATTCGTCAGCGCCCGCCTGATCATATAGTTGGGCTTGCTCAACGGGATCTCCCGCATCGATCAAATCCACAAAATTTACTCCCTTTACGACTCGACCATTGTTTACGTCGAGACAGGGGATAATGCGAGTTTTAAGCATTTAATTTTCCTGTAACAGATTAACGGCACTTTCTGGGTCAATGATGCCATCGTATATTGCTCGACCAGAGATCACACCTTCTAGTATATCTCCACCCAACCGCATTATGGTTTTTAAATCGTGCATCGACGAAACACCACCAGAAGCAATTACTGGGGTGCTTATTTGGTTTGCTAGGCTAATTGTTGACTCAATATTAGGCCCCTTCATTAGACCATCTCGATCAATGTCCGTATGAATTATTGCAGAAACCCCAGCATCCTCAAAACTTTGCGCCAAGTCAATCGCCGTAGTTTTCTCAACCTTTGACCAACCTTCTACAGCCACAAAACCTTTTTTTGCATCAACTCCAACAACAATCTTTCCGGGAAACTCTCTACAGGCGCGCCTAACCAATTCTGGGTTTTTTAATGCGGCTGTACCCAAAATTACTCGGGAAACACCTTTAGATAACCAAAATTCAATAGTTTTGAGCTCTCTAATCCCACCACCAAGTTCTATTTCTAAATTTGTTGACTCTATAATTCTAACAACAGCGGGGCTATTAATTGGCTCACCAGCAAAGGCTCCGTCAAGGTCAACAACATGCAACCACCTACACCCGGCATTTTCAAAAATCTTTGCTTGCTCTGCTGGACTATTCTCAAAAATCGTTGCGTGAGCCATATCACCTCTAATCAAACGCACACACTGTCCATCTTTCAAATCAATCGCTGGCAAAAATATCATGTGTTTCCATCCCACATTAAAAATTCTTTTATAAAACCCTGTCCGAAGCTTTGACTTTTTTCTGGATGAAATTGTGTGCCAATCATATTGTCACTACCGACCACGGCCGTTATATTTTCACCATACTCGGTGGTTGCTAAAATTACATCCTTATTGGTCGGTATGAATTGATAAGAGTGAACAAAATACGCATGTGATCCTGATATAAATTTTTTCCAAATTGGGTGGGATTCACTGTTAAAGCTAACGGTATTCCATCCCATATGGGGTATTTTCAACATAGGGTCTTTTGGTGTTATTTTCTCAACTTCCCCACTAATCCAACCAAGTCCCTTAGTTGTCCCATTCTCTTTTCCAAGAGATGCCATTAGCTGCATTCCAACACAAATCCCTAAAAACGGCTTCTTGTTTTTAATCACCTCGTCTTGCAAAGTTTCGATCACACCAGGCAGCGAAACTAATCCTTTCATACAATCTGCAAATGATCCAACACCCGGTAATATTATATGAGAAGACAAAGACAGATCACGAAAATCGTGGGTTACGCTCACATCACCGGAACTAGCATGTTTAAATGCATTAAAAACTGATTTTAAATTACCAGATCCATAGTCTATAATGACAGCTTTTGTTTGTTTCTCGGGTTCATCTATCATAAATACTCAACACGATAACTATCATTAGATTTATGACTTGTATTGTTTCGATAAAATTGCGCGATTATGTGGTCTTTGCTCTCACCATATAATATCGAGCTAAACGTATATTTCTCTTTTTTTAACCGGCGCATTTTTAAATCGTTTGCAATCCAACCAAATATTATACTCACAGAAAAATATAAAACCATCAATCCATTAAAATCAAATCCCATAACAACTAAAAGCCACTCTAGGCAGAAAAGCCCAGAGATTAGAGCAACAAGCACACTCCAAAGGTTATTATACGCGGCCCAAATAGGAGGTGCTATGAATGCTAACCAGTTAAAGCCATCTTTAATAACCATAAGTTTTTCAGGTGTGTCTTTTTTTAAAAATACAATGTGAGGGTGCATTATGATTATTTAACTTTGTTATCGGTCAATGTCCCTTTTGTAGATGGCACACTAACTGACGACCTGACATCCATCTCTATTGCCATTCGAAGCGCTTTAGCTAGAGCTTTATAGCTGGACTCGATGATATGATGATTGTTTTCACCATAAAAATTCTCAACATGTAATGTTAAACCAGCGGCCTGTGCAAAAGCCTGAAACCATTCTCTAAAAAGCTCGGTATCAAAATCACCCAATTTAGGATGAGAAAATTTAACCTTCCAAATTAGATACGGTCGGTTAGAGCAGTCCACGACAACGCGCGTCAGCGCTTCATCCAAAGGACACAAAGCCGATCCGAATCTTTGAATGCCTGCTCTTGACCCAAGTGCCTTTTTTACAGCTTGACCGATTGCAATTCCTGTATCCTCTGTCGTGTGATGGAAGTCAATGTGCAGATCACCAATAGCTTTAACTTCGAGGTCAACTAGACTATGCCGCGATAACTGTTCTAACATATGGTCAAGAAACCCTATACCTGTTGAGACATTGCAAATCCCTGTCCCATCCAAATTTATCGATACACTTATTTGTGTCTCCTTTGTATTTCTCTCTACGCTAGCTCTCCGACTGTCTCGGGCCATTCTCCCAACTCCAAAAGTTTTAAAATAATTTTTTGTAACAGTAACTACCTATCTTTGCCAGTTAATTTAAGTTTTCGCAAAAGGAAGGTAAACGCTTTATTGACTATTAGTAAGTTTAATCATACATCCAAGGTAGTTAATGTTTCATAAAAGGTTTTACCCATGACCAGTGAAGATCATTCAAGATGGCACGCAACAACAATTCTTTGTGTTAGAAAGGATGGTTTTGTCGTCATTGCGGGCGATGGTCAAGTCAGCATGGGCGATACAGTTATAAAGTCTAATGCCATGAAAGTTCGTCAGCTTCATAAAGGCTCGGTAATATCGGGATTTGCCGGGGCAACAGCTGATGCTTTTACACTTTTCGAGCGGCTTGAAGCTAAATTAGATGAACATCCTGGCCAATTAACACGCGCATGCGTTGAGCTTGCTAAAGACTGGCGTACGGATCGATACCTCAGGAAATTAGAGGCAATGATGGCGGTAGCTGACGATACAGTCTCACTCATTGTATCCGGAACTGGTGATGTGCTAGAGCCAGAGGATGGCTTGATAGGGATAGGCTCAGGAGGAAACTATGCATTGTCTGCCGCACGGGCAATGATCGATCGTGATGATATGACCGCCGAGATGGTTGCAAAACGCGCTATTGAGATAGCAGCAGACATATGTGTTTATACAAACAAAAATATAATTACTGAAAAGATAAAGAACAAATGAGTGAAAACCAACCAAAAGTGGCTTTGCCTGCTTCATCTAGTTTTTCCCCTAGAGAAATTGTTTCAGAACTTGATAGATTTATTATTGGTCAAACTGAAGCTAAACGCGCTGTTGCGGTAGCGCTAAGAAATCGCTGGCGACGGCAACAACTTGCAGATGACCTAAGAGAGGAAGTGGTTCCAAAAAATATCTTGATGATGGGGCCCACAGGAGTTGGTAAAACAGAAATTGCACGCCGCTTAGCCAAACTTGCACAAGCGCCATTTATAAAGCTTGAAGCAACTAAATTTACAGAGGTCGGTTATGTTGGGCGCGATGTTGACTCAATAATTCGTGACCTCATGGACACGGCGATTCATGAAACTCGAGAGCGGCTTCGGAAACAAGTTGTTGCAAAAGCATCTGTTTTGGCCGAAGAGCGGGTTTTAGACGCATTAGTTGGAGAATCGTCCAGCGCCGATACTAGACAAAAATTTAGAAAAATGTTGAGAGAAGGACAGCTTGATGAAAAAGAAATCGAAATTAATGTATTAGAGGGTAATTCAGGAGGGATGCCAACGTTTGAAATACCTGGAATGCCTGGCGCACAAATGGGCATGCTAAACATTAATGAGATGATGGGAAAAGCTTTTGGTCAGCAAAAAAGTCCCAAAAAGATGACTGTCGCTAACTCTTTTGATATATTGAATAAAGAGGAAAGCGATAAACTTCTAGATGAAGACAGTGTAATTAAAGAAGCAAAAAATAACGTTGAAAATAACGGTATCGTCTTTATCGATGAATTTGACAAAATAACAGCTCGCTCGGATTCAAGAGGCGGTGATGTTAGTCGGGAAGGTGTTCAGAGGGACTTGTTGCCTTTAATTGAAGGAACAACTGTTGCGACAAAACACGGACTAATTAAAACAGACCATATTCTGTTTATTGCTTCTGGAGCCTTTCACTTAGCGAAGCCATCTGATCTATTGCCTGAACTCCAAGGTAGGCTTCCTATCAGGGTAGAACTTACGGCATTGACTGAAGGTGATTTTGTTAAAATATTAACCGAACCAGAGGCAAGCTTAATTAAACAGTATGTGGCGTTAATGGGAACAGAGGATCTCAAACTCTCCTTCAACGACAGTGCAATACAAGAAATTGCAAGATTATCTGCAGAAATTAACTCCGTTGTTGAAAATATAGGGGCTCGGCGTCTTCATACGGTTATGGAAAAACTTCTCGAAGAAATAAGCTTCTCTGCAACAGACCGTAGCGGAGAGACAATTGAAATTGATGCACAGATGGTAACAGATAGGGTGAGCAGCTTAGTTAAAGGTGGCGACCTATCCAAATTTATTCTATAAAAATTAGGGCGTTTTATCGTCAAAGCCCATTTCTATGAGCATAGCATCAATGTTTTCAAGGTCTAGTTCATGAATATGGCGAGCCAACAAATTTGCCAATAACGTAGCCCTATAATGAAGTCCGGCGGTTTCAATAGGCACTCGCGGATGAGACACGTTAGCCAACTCTTTAATTTCATCGACTTCATCCCAAATAAGGTCAAAATAATTTGCGATTTGCATAACAAACCCCGGGCCAGGTCGACCTCTTTTACCATGTTCCAAAGCAGAAAGATATGGTGGGGACACCTGAAGATCAAGTGCCATTTTTTTAAGAGTTATTTTTCTCTCCCGCCTTAGTTTTCTAATATGATGTCCAAATGGGGTCATTCTAAAATCTTGTTTTTTTTCAAAAGAACATACAGGGCCCCATAACCACCATCTTTTTGCGTCGCATAATCAAACGAAATTATTAGGTCTCTGATAGTTTGTTCGTTTAACCACTTTGGAACCATCTCCCGCAAAACTCCCACCCTTTTTTTTGTGTCAAACCCAAAATCTTTGTTTCCTTTTCCAGTGATTACCAACACAAGCCTTTTTTGTTGGCCATGTGTTCTGAAAATAAAATCTTTTAATTCTCGATAAGCTTCATCTTGATTGCGACCATGTAAATCCAGTCGTGCTTCGATTCCCAATTTACCACGCCTCATACGTTGAGCTGAACGTTTATCTAAACCAGTGGACGTGCCGTGCAACAAAGATTTTTCAGGTTTTATAATTTCTCTGTTGTCTCTTATCTTCAAGGTTGAGTCTAGTGGCTGGGTCTTTTTACTATGGTGTTTAACGTTATTTTTTTCATTTCGTAGTGTCTCTACTGAACTCTGAAAACTGCGACCCGGAAGCGGTTCTACATCCTTCAAAGCCCACTCTAAGAGAGCGGCGTCTTTAACAGTAAAAGCATTCGTTATTTTTTTTTTCATTTATCAAAAAGCTCGGTCATATGAGATACCATAGACATTATATCCCGGTATTCAGTTTCTTGGTAACAAAATAAAGAACTTACCTTTCTCCTTCATAAGACCCGCCGCTTCATAAGCTTTCTTACCCGAGCCCCAAAAATAATCACCCCTGATTGGACCAACTATTGCCCCTCCAGTATCTTGAGAAACCATTAGTTTTCTCAAAGGTTTTTGGGTTAAAGGGTGCCTGGTATCTATCCAGAACAACAAACCCATGGAAAAGTAAGCTCTGTCAATCGCGAGACTTCTGCCAGCGGTTAATGGAATTCCAGCAGCACCGATTGGCCCTACCTTCCCCGAGACGGAGTCATTGCCTGTTTTCTTATTTTTTATCTCTCGAAAAAAAACATATGATTTATTTTTGTTCATTAAATCACTTGCCTTATCGGGGTGGCTCTCTAACCATGTCCTAATTGTTTGCATGGAAACATTTGACTTTGTTAACTCTCCCATTTTTACCAATTCACGACCTATCGCAAAATAAGGTTGCCCGTTACGACCTGAGAAACCAACCCTAATAACTTCTCCAGTATCAAGTCGAATTCTACCCGACCCTTGTATATGAAGGAAAAAAGCATCGATGCCACTATCAACCCATAATAACTCTAATCCTCTTCCAGCCAAAGCTCCGCTTTCTATAGACTCTCGCGTCGCAAAGGGTATGACCTTGTTACCCTGTAACTGTCCAGAAATTTGGCGACCTTTCCATTTTTTTTTAAACAAGCCCAAGTTACTCGAGATTAGATCCTTTGGTCGCTTATAAATCGGAAACTTAAACTTTTCAGAAAAAATACGCGAGCCATTTAATTCTGGTTCATAGTATCCAGTAAACAAACCAAACTCAGATCCAAGACTCTGAATCTTAAAAGGTTCAAACCAGTTTTCAAAAAAAGTTCTGGAGACCGTATCAGACATCCCTGTATTTAACATTTGTGCAGCATCACAAGCTCTTTGATACGACTTGACAGAGTCAACGAAACCTTCAATTCCAAGTCCCTTTATGGAGGGTTTGACTCTTATTCTACTGCAACTCCTCAAAAAAGTTCTTAAGGCCTTTGAATGGTTATCTGAGGACCAGCCAACTAATTCGCTATAGTCAATTTTTATGAATTTAACAGTTTGATCTTTAGCAGGAGGTTTTTGATCAAGAAAACTAGGAAGTTGGCTACAGCCAGCTATAAAAAAAATTACTAGTAGTAAAAAATTCTGGCGCAATGTCATTCTACGCTTCGTGTAGCGACTAGCTCCCAATTTGGGTCTTTATCATTTGTATTACGTGAAAAAGTCCAAATATCGGTGATTGTCGTAATATGCTCCGGGTCACCATCGACCGTGTTTCCATCATTGTTTCGGGTAACATTTATTTGCTCAGAAATTATTTTAACTGTAATAAAAACATCACTTCCATCAACAGACCCCTCAATAATTTGGCAATCAACAATTCTTATTAAAGTATTTTCTAGAATAAGTGAATCTTTTTCACGATCTGCTATGGATTGTTCAAAATTTCCATATACCTCTTTATTAAGCAAATTATTCAATAGTTTCCTATCGCCCGCAGCAAACCCTTCAACTATCATCTCAAAAGCTGTTCTCGCACCAACCAGGAACTCGATTTTGTCGAAATTTGGGATATGATTGACAACCTCCGTAAGCAACTTGTCTTCAGGATCCAAGACTTTTTGATCTTGTTTCACTTTTCTTTTCTCAGATGAGGGAAGGGATACGATATTATCATTTTCATTATCATTTTCGTGGGCTTCAGTTGTAAACCTCTCATCATTTTTACCCTGTGTCTCATCATCCTTGCGCCGGCCAAGCACAGATCTCAAGCGCAATACCAAAAAAGCAGCAATCATACCAAATAAAATTATATCAAAAAACTGAAAGTTATCGCCCATGTGTGCTTATCCCAAAAAAAACTATCTTCTATATTTCGACTGTAAAGTTAAATTTTATTAAAAACTGCTCATATTAAATTATATTCTATGTATTTTTCATTACCAGTCCAGATAGTTAGATAATCGTTTTAAAACTATAGTACAAGGTACTAGGTTAAAACCATATACATTATAACCAAATTAACATAGAATATAGCATGGTTCGACTGATTATCTATGCCCTTATCTTAATTCCTGTCATTGAAATAGCAGTATTTATTTTACTCGGCGATTTTTTTACCTTCTGGCAAATAATTTCTATAACACTCGCTACTGCGTTTATAGGTATAACGATTATCAAAAAAAAGGGGCTACAAACTCTATACAGAGCTCAAGATCAACTTAAAACAAATATTTTGCCTATCGAAGAAATTTATAAAGGTATGTTTTTAATTGTATCTGCCGCCTTTTTATTAACACCAGGTTTTATTACAGATTTATTTGGATTTCTGTTGTTTGTTCCATCCTTTAGAAATATATTTAAAGCCATCGTTACTAAATCATTGGTTGCGAATGTAAACCTTGATGCTTATATGAAAAACAATAACTCCGGTTCAGCGACTGCCCATTACACAACAATAGACGGGGAATTTGAGGAGGTTAACACTCCGAATCCTCTCAAAAACAATAAAAAACTAAAATAAAAAACATTCTTAAGGAAGCAATATGATTGATGAAAATAACACAGATGAAGATGAGCGTTTCACAGAAGACTCAAATGACAAGGTAACGCAAGAGGCGCCGGCGCTGTCCTTAGTGATAAATGGTCAGTATACAAAAGATCTATCGTTTGAAGCGCCAAATACACCTGAGGTTTTTAATCTACTCCAATCCGAAATGCCAAATATACAAGTTGATATTGATGTTCAAGGGAATGCTAAAGATCAAAACGTTTTTGAAGTCGTATTGAAAGTCCGCGCGGAAGCAAAAGTAAAAGAAGAGTTAGCATACATCTGTGAACTGTCCTATGCTGGTATCTTTACAATAAGTGTGCCTGTTGAAAATATAGGACCTGTATTGTTGATTGATTGTCCATTAATATTGTTTCCTTTTTTAAGGAGAATTGTTGCCGATGTAACTAGTGACGGAGGATTTGCTCCCTTAATGCTAACGCCCGTTGATTTCGCATCACTTTATCAAAAACGGATTCTGCACAATCAAGACAAGGACACCCCCCCTCCTAATTGATAAAAAAATTAGGGTGATTAATCAAACCAAATTGGTGCCTTTAATTTTCTTAAAAACTCCTTGTGGGCTATTTTTTCAGCATGAGTAGCTTTAAACGACCTGGGAGTTCGTAATGTAACTTCTCGCTGTTTAATATCTATAGTTTTCACTTGATTAGATAGCTCAAAGTCAGGTTGTCTACCTCCTATTAATTCGAGATATACTTCAGAGAGTAATTCCGCGTCCAAAAGCGCGCCATGGAGTTCGCGTCCTGAGTTATCCACTTTAAACCTTCGACACAATGCGTCCAAACTTGCAGGCGCGCCGGGGAACTTCTCCCGCGCTAATTTAACAGTATCAATAGATCGTGACATTGAGATTGGCGCCCTGCCTAAAGCTCTTAATTCCGCATTTAGAAATCCCATATCGAATTGGGCATTATGAATAACAAGTACAGAGTCATCTCCGATGAATTTAAGAAAATCGCTAATTATATCACTTATATTTGGAAATTTTTCTAAAAACTCATCGCTTAAACCGTGCACTTTAAAAGCATCTTGTGGCATCGCTCGTTCTGGATTTATATATTGATGAAAGGTATTACCGGTCGGTAAAAAGTTCTCCAGCTCAATGCAACCAATTTCTACTATTTTATCACCATCGGAATATCGAAAACCGGTGGTTTCAGTATCAAGTACTATTTGTCTCAATATAAATCCCTTTCCCAGGTAACCATTTGCAGCTATTTTTTGTTTTCACATCTTGAATAATTTTTTTTATATACGCTAAACTCACACCTTTTCCCAAGCCTGTTGGTATAATATAATTTGCTTTGAATCTTTTTTCTTCATCAGATAATTGGCGATTACAAATTTCGATAAATTTTTTTTCGGTCATATTATCGCGCGCAAAGACACGCGATCGTTGGATAAAGCTTGGCGCTGACACAACAATAACCGCGTCACAAAAGTGATCCCCTTTCGTTTCATACAGAAGTGGTACATCTAAAACTATTATATTATATCGATTTTTAGCGGCGCAGCGCATGAATTTATATTGCAGAGCCTTGGCGCAGGGATGTAAAATTTTTTCTAACTCTTTTAACGCAGATATATTCTCAAAGACGATCGAGCCCAAAATATTTCTGTCAATAGAATTTTTTTTAATAGCTTCTGGAAATATACTTTTTATCGCTGCAACAACAGTACTGTTTTCTCTCATAATCCTATGTATGGTTGCGTCTGCGTCATATACTGGAATACCGAGATTTTTGAATGCTCTAGCTGCTGTCGTTTTACCCATTCCGATTGAGCCGGTAAGTCCGAGAATATACACTATTTCATCAGCGCACTTAATACACGCTCCCTTAAAGACTGCGTTATGGTTGGCTTAACACCAAACCAAGACTCAAATCCCGGTTGCGCTTGATATAATAACATTCCTAATCCATCGACAGTGGGATTCCCCTGAACTTTAGCTGCCTCTAACAATCTGGTTTTTAATGGGGAATAGACAATATCATAAACAACGCATTTTCGGGGTAAAGCTGTGATATCTACCTCTAGATCATCTTGTCCTGACATACCCAAACTTGTTGTATTAATCAACATTGAGACATCAGACAACTCCGCAGGTAGTTGGTCCAAACTCCAAACCGTAATAGACCCACCTAAATCAGTTGAAAGTTTGCGGGCTCGATCTTTTGACCTATTAAATAATTTTATATTTTTAACATTCAGGTGATCTTGAAGTCCTATTATAACGGCACGCGCAGCTCCTCCAGAACCTATGACGGCAACTGGTGCTGAATTAGAGGACCATCGGGGGAATCGGCTCTTAAGGTTTTGAACAAAACCATAAATATCTGTATTTGTTCCGAGTAATTTTCGATTATCGTCTATTACAATTGTATTGACAGCACCAGCTCTTTTCGCGGCGGTATCAATTCTATCGCAAAATTTTAGTGCTTCTTGTTTATAAGGCAGAGTAATATTGAGACCTTTAATATTTTCATTGGGCAAATTTCGCATGAATGTCTCAAAATCATTGGGCATAACCGTAAACAAAACATAGTCGCCATCTACGTTGTTTTCCTCGAGCCAAAAGCGGTGCAAAATAGGAGAAATTGAATGGTTCACGGGCCAACCAACCACGCCAGCACTAAGTTTTTTTTTCATTACGAAACCATAAAGTTTTTAGCTCTTAGAAAAGTCAGTAACGGTAGAACTGGTAACCCCAGAACAGTGAAAAAATCACCAGTTACGTGATTAAATAGTTGCGCTCCATGTCCCTCTAAACGATATGATCCAACAGTTGAAAAAATTTCTGGTCCCACAATCTCCAAATACTCATTAATAAATTTATCACTTAAACTTCGCATTTCCAAACTAACTTGGTCGACAAAAGTCCAAATAACTTCTCCATGATATATTATACACACTCCCGTGATTAATCGATGCATTTTTCCTTGTAGTTTTTTTAAGTGCTCAAAGGCGTCTGAGTAATCAGTTGGTTTATCATAAAGGGTGTTTTCACATTCTAGCATCTGGTCTGCTCCAATAATTAAACTTTTTTTATTGGTTTGATAGACGACCTCTGCCTTTGCGCTAGCAAGCCTTAAAACAAGGCTCTCAACCGGTGTTCCTTCCATGTCTTTTTTTAATTGTTTTTCATCTAAATTGGAAGTTTCAACACGGAAATTTAAGCCCGCATTCTTTAATAGTAATTTGCGAGACTTACTCGCTGATGCCAATATGATCTCTGGGGCCTGATTTTTCATGCTAAATCTTTTGGTCGGTTTTCTAAAAATTGCGTATGAAGTTTTATAATTGCCGCAGCAGTCTCTTCAATACTACGCCGCGACACATCAATTACATTCAAGTTTTTTCTTGTGAACAATCTCATGGCAAAATTAATCTCTTCAGTTACTTGAGCTGGATTTGCGTAATCAGCTTCTTCACTTTCAGTTAACATTCGCAATCGATTTTTACGTATTTGAACCAAACTTTTGGAGTCTTTGATCAATCCTACAATAAGAGTGTCTTTTAATTCAAAAACATTTTCCGGTATTGAATGACCCAAAACAATTGGAATGTTTGCTGCTTTTATGCCACGGTTTGCGAGGTAAACACATGTTGGGGTTTTTGAAGTTCTTGAAACACCTAGAATTAACACATCTGCCTCGCCTATATTCCACATAGCTTGCCCATCATCGTGAGTCATAGCGTAATCCATTGCAGCAATGCGCTCAAAATAATCCGCATCTAACGTATATTGTAAACCTGGATGAGCATTTCCTTTTTCGTTTAAGAAACTACCAAACGTTGCCATAATCGGTTGTAACACTGAAACACACGGCACTTTTAATTTCCTGCAGGCTGTTTGAAGTTTAATGATAATATCCTTATTTACTAGCGTATAAAGAACAAATCCTGGTCTTTGTTGGATATCTTCAATAACATCATTAATTTGAGTATCGGATCGAACTAAATTCCAAACATGTTCTATTGGTTGTGTATGTTCAAATTGCACCAAACATGCTCGAGCAACTGACTCTACGGTTTCGCCCGTTGCATCAGAAATTAAATAAAGATGAAAATCAGACATTTAACACTGATCGTTTCATTATAAACCCTCTGAATAACTTTAGTGTTAATTGTGAATAAAAATATATTTTCATACTTATTACAGGAACTATCATTATTGAATAAAATTTATCAGCCTAATAATACAACCAACCTTCTTTTAGTACAAGA
This sequence comes from Rhodospirillales bacterium, assembly GCA_016777585.1. Classification (GTDB taxonomy): domain Bacteria; phylum Pseudomonadota; class Alphaproteobacteria; order Rhodospirillales; family UBA2165; genus TMED23. The sequence goes on from JADHRD010000003.1 coordinate 55,047, forward strand.
ATGTGAGTAAAAAAGATGATAAAGTTATACATTTTATTATCGTATTTAAACGCAAACAAAGTGCATAAAAACTATATATTTTATAGTGCTTTATAAAAACTGCCAACAATCAATGTTTTAATATCTTAATTGTTTTCACAAATACTATAGTTATGATGTTTTAAATATATGGGGTATAACTTAATTATAAAGTTTAATCCCCAGTATTATCATGACAACAACTACAACAACTTATATAGCTATATATCTATTATTAGATGTGTGAGATTGTTAATAAATGGACTAATCAGAATAAAATGTTACAAAAAATTAAAAAACCCATTTTACAAGCTTTAAACAAAGAAAAAACCAGCACTGTGCCGTTATGGTTAATGCGGCAAGCTGGAAGGCATTTGCCGGAATATCGAGAAGTTCGTTCTTCAACAAATAATTTTCTAGATTTTTGTTATAACCCAGAACTCGCTTCGAAAGTTACACTGCAACCAGTAAGTCGTTATGGAGTAGACGCAGCGATTTTGTTTTCTGATATACTAGTAATTCCTCATGCATTAGGACAAAATGTGAGTTTTGTACCAGGCAGTGGTCCGGTTTTAGAACCAATTACTAATATCAATGAAATTAAAAAATTAAATATTAAAGATATTAACGTTAAGCTCTCAAACATATACAAAACTGTCTCCACTGTAAAAAAAGCTATCAATAATAATTTTAAAACAACAGCATTAATCGGTTTTGCTGGTTCACCATGGACGGTTGCAACGTATGTAATTGAAGGCGGAAGTAGTAAAGATTATATGAACACGAAAAGATGGAGTTACTCATCACCAAAAGAGTTTTCATTGCTGATAGATATTTTAGTAGATGCTACTGTAGAATATTTAAATCAGCAGATAGAACATGGGGTTGAAGTTATACAGCTATTCGATAGCTGGGCGGGTGTCCTTTCTGAAAGTCAATTCACTAACTGGGTAATTAAGCCAACAAAAATAATTATTGATACTGTAAGGAAAGAACATCCTAATATACCAATAATTGGATTTCCGCGTGGTGCTGGTATTTTATATAAAAATTTTGTAACTGAAACTGGTGTAGATTGTATTTCAATTGATCC
>JADHRD010000070.1 GCA_016777585.1 Rhodospirillales bacterium
CACACAACCAATCATTGTTGGTTAACGCATCATTCATTCGTTCAAATATAAAATTAAACTGAACTTGCGCATCCTCCAATGCTTTAGTATTTATTTCTCTCCGCGCCGCACCCTTAAACATTTGCCGGCTCTTTTCAAGCGGATGGGAACTCAACCATTCCTCCAATTCCTCATCAGTTTTTTGGGCCAGCAATGGCTTCACAAGTAAATTAAACGTTGGTTTTTGAATAGCGGGATGAACAATATCATCTTGTAATTTTGTCCATATTTTCATTTTCGCACGAATTACTGGGTTTTTTGGTGTGAGAGAACAACCATCAAAAACTTCATCGATATATTCGTTGATAATTGTTGACTCAATGATGGTATTATTATCATGGACTATTGTAGGGACCACAGAATTTGGATTCAGTTTTTTATAGGCGTCAGTCAGGTGTTCCCAATTGAGCAAATCAACGTACCGGGACGTAAATTTAACTCCCTTCTCATAAAGGCAAAATCGAACCTTCATTGAACATAATGAATCTCCATAGTGATAAAGTTCTAGCATTACGCTCCCCCTGAGCTATGATTTGAGCTCATTGAGCACAATTAAGATAGCCTAAATCTAGTATAAATTGAATGAGGATAATAGGAGAAAATATCCAAAAAATTTATTTATCTCTAATTCAATAGTTTTTGCCAATGATAGATAGGGTGATAAATAACTTCTGATCAGACATTTAAGAAGACTAGATTTAATTAGAATATATTTGAAGAAATTAAAATATATATGATCTAAAAATATAAAGAATACCATATGCCAGATTTTAAATAGAACCAAAAAAAAGAAACAAGACAAGTGCCTTGCTTCCTTCAATTGATTTGTAACGTTTATACCTAAAAATATTAACGTTTGGAGAATTGAAAACTTCTTCTTGCTTTCTTTCTGCCGTATTTCTTTCTTTCAACAACACGGCTATCTCTTGTAAGAAAACCCTCCTTCTTGAGAGGCGACCTCAACTCGGGTTCATAAAAAACCAATGCTCGGGAAATACCGTGTCGAACTGCGCCAGCCTGACCTGATAGTCCGCCTCCAGTAACCGTACACGAAACATCATAACGATCATTACGTTCAGTAACCCCAAAAGGTTGATTTATCATCATCCTTAAAACTGGGCGCGCGAAATATACTTCGGGGCTTTTACCATTTACCGAAATCTTACCACTACCTGGTTTAATCCAAACCCGTGCGATTGCATTTTTTCTTTTCCCTGTCGCATAAGATCTGCCCAATTCATCAATGATTGGCTCAACCTTAGCAATTTCATCTGGGGCAATGCTGGAAGTTTCGACTGTATTTTCATCAACAGAATTTTTTGCTATCTCTGGATTTTCAGCAGCTTGCGCAACAGCAGCGGACTTTGCAGCCACAGCTTCCCCTAAGTCCTCAAGTGTTTTCTTTTCCTCAACCATAACTAAACTCTCTCTTTTGCGCTAGCTGCGCGGTTTACCAAATTTTTTGAACTCATGCCACCAATATCTAAGGGTTCTGGTTTTTGAGCATCATGAGGGTGTTCCGTTCCCGCATATACATGCAATTTTCTCATTTGAGCGCGCCCGAGTGGGTTGCGGGAAATCATTCGTTCAATTGCTTTGATTACAACTCTCTCTGGGTGCTGACCGTCCAATATTTTATCGGCCGTCCGGCTTTTGATGCCTCCAGGATGGCCTGTGTGCCAGTAATAAATCTTATCATTCCGTTTATTACCTGTAAGCCCCACCTTCTCTGCATTAATTACTATAATATTATCTCCGCAGTCTACGTGAGGCGTAAAAGTTGGCTTATGCTTTCCTCGGAGCCTCATGGCGACGATAGTTGCTAAACGCCCAAGTACTAAACCCTCTGCATCAACAATAAACCACTTACGATCTACCTCTCGAGGTTTTTGCGAATATGTTTTCATAATACATCCAATCTGATATGTCTCTGGCGACCTCTAACATCTGACCGCTATAATTGTAAACTATGGCGTAGTATGTCTAAATAAGAAATTAAGTCAACGCCTTTATACTCAATTATGTATTATTTATCAGTAGTTTAATATTGTGGTATTATATTACCTCATGTTAAGCATATTGCATCAGTATTTTTTTATTAATTTAATACTTTTCTGTTTGCGCTGTAAAATTTGATATCTTCTCAAACATTCGTGCCTTAAAACCCTCAAGTTCACGGTATAGTTTTATAGTTTACATTTATTTTTTTTAAACATTGTGTTATCGTATAGAGCTTTTAGGGGTTTTGTATACGATGCGAATTAAAGAGAGGAAACTTATTTGCTAAAACGTCGCGTATTCAACTTTCTAGATGTTTCAATCCCTGGCGATCGATACGGGTACTTATTTGATCAATTTATGATCGTACTAATTTTGCTTAATGTAACTGCTATTGTTTTAGAAACTGTTCCAGAAATTCACAATTCATATGCGACACTTTTTTATAGATTTGAGCTATTCTCAGTAATTATTTTCACAACAGAATATATTTTAAGACTTTGGTCTTGCACCGAAAATAAGGCAAATAATTACTCACATCCCATCCTTGGACGAATAAAATTTATATTCTCCCCAATGGCTCTAATTGATTTATTAGCTTTTCTACCATTTTATTTGACAGCTTTTGTGGGCATTGATTTGCGCATACTAAGAATTTTAAGAATGCTCCGGTTACTTAAACTAAGCAGATACTCACCTGCATTAACAATTATTTGGGATGTATTTGTAAACCAACGACGCGCACTAACAGCTGCTTTCTTCGTCATGATTATTGCACTTTTGTTTACTTCATCAATTATTTACGTATTTGAGTCTGTAGCTCAACCCGAAAAATTTGGGAGTATCCCTGACGCAATGTGGTGGGGATTAGCAACTTTAACAACTGTGGGGTACGGCGATGTTACTCCAATAACAGTTGGTGGTCGAATTTTTGCAAGTGTTACTATGATTATTGCTATTGGCATGGCCGCCTTACCAATTGGGGTTATAGCAACAGGTTTCTCAAATGAGATTAGCAAACATGAATTTATGGTTACCTGGCGCTTAATCGCAAAAGTTCCTCTTTTCTCAAATTTAGATGCAGACCAAATTGCAAACATTGCTGGCATGTTAGATCCCCTCCGCGTTCCGCATAGCCACGTTGTAATTAAAAAAGGCGAGGAAGCAGATAGTATGTTTTTTATAATAGCTGGAGAAGTCGACGTCAAAGTTGACCCCGAACCGATTAAACTTCGACAAGGAGATTTTTTTGGAGAAACAGGAATTCTTAGAAATACCATCCGCATGGCCGATGTGGTCTCGGTAACAGATTGCCAACTTCTTGAATTAAGAAAAGATAAATTTAATGAATTAATCTTAATTTATCCAGAACTTGGACAACACGTCGAGCAAGTAATGGAGAGCCGAATGGCAAAAAAAACATCGAATTAAGAAGTTCAAATCAAAAAATTATACGCACTAAACTATTTTAAAGAATGAGAGAGATCTCTTGCTACTTCATTAATAACTGGATCCCAGTTATTAAGCTCCTTTTGACGGTAAACGCGCACCGATGAGTGCCAAAGGTGATCACTTCGATTAAGCCCGAAGCGCCATTCTGGTTTTCTTGATAAAAGTGTCCAAGTTGGCACCCCGAGTGATCCTGACACTTGGATCGTCGAATTATCTATCGAAATAACATGATCTAATGATGCTATCTGCGCAAACCAGTTCTCAGCATTTTTTCTAGGCTCAATCATTTCGTCTTGGTGAATTTTTACCCCGAAGAGGCGTGAAACTGAGCTGATTTCATCAGAAATATTACCATATTGCAAATTTATGAAATGGCATTTTCTGAGAGATAGGACCTTACCCCATAATTTAAGGGGGGCCGAACGCTCTGGACCAATAATTTGATTACCGCTTGTCCAGCTAATGCCAATTTTTGGCTCAGGCCCTAGTTTAGAATATCGATTTTGTATCTCCCTTTTTAATTCAGGGTTTTCTTGCAAGTATCTGACCCTAGTTGTCTCAAAGTCATGAGTATTTTTTCTCAAAAATTTACATAATGAACCCATCGAAATTTGATAATCAGGGCCCAAACGCTTCACAAGTGCTCCGGATAAATCATTCCTATCGATTACTAAAATATTATCAAATGATCTCTGAAAAATTGGTTTTAATCGACTGTCGCATTCGATTAATAATTTATCACATATTTTGTTTAATTCAGGTATCAGGCTCGCAAACATGATTTCATCGCCAATACCCTGTTCGCCCCACACCAAGATTTTCTTTCCCTTTAAATTCTGCCCCGTCCATTCAGTAATATTTGTGTATCTGGGACTAAATGGAAACTCTGAACATGACCATCGCCACTCACTGTGCTCCCACCCTTCAGTAAATTTCTCAGCCATTAGCAAAACTCTGCCTAAGTTATAATGTGCCTCTGAGAATTCTGATAGATTGTCGAGAGATTTGCGAAACGATCTTTCAGCGTCTTCCAAATTATTGCAATCCAAGTGCAATACGCCCAGGTTATTTAAAATTTGTGGATTTTTGTTATCTAACGCGGCAGCACGTTTAATCGTTTCTAACGCTTTATCATATTCTCCTTGCGCACGATAAACCAAACTCAGGTTACTATACGCTAATGCTGCATCTGGATTAAGAGATATTGATTTTAACAATTTTTTTTCTGCCTCAGGAAAACGCTGAAGACCGAGCAATGCCAAACCGATCATGTTAAAAGCTTCTGACGACTTCTTATCGATAGAAAGGGCTCTATCTGCAAACTCTGAGGCTTCAATAAAGTTTTTAGAAACCGATAATAAAAGAGACATTCGACACAAAAGGGCTGAGCTTGAAGGTTCTATTGTAAGAGCATAGCGAATTAATTCAATAGATTTTGGTAATTGAGATGTAAATGCTGTCTTCTTTGCTTGTAACTCTAAGGCACAAATCAACTTGATTTTTATTTCTTTATCTTTGGGATTTAATTCAAATGCTTCCTTAAATAAGTTGATAGCATCGTCATAAAGGTGCTGTTTTAATTTAACTAAACCAAGCCCTTTTAACGCGTCTAAATTTTTGGGCTCTACTTCCAATATCTTACGGGCCAACATCTCAGCTTCATAAATTTGGCTGGAAACTTTATTTTTACTCAAAAGTAGCGTCTCTCAATAACCATAAAATTTAGCTCCGCGATGCAACAATCAAATCACAAATTTCCCTGACAGCAGCATCTCCGCCCTTCCTCTTCGTAACAAAATCTGCTGATGCGATTACATCTGAAACAGCGTCAGCAACTGTCATTGGGCACCCAACCACATCCAAAACAGGTAAGTCATTAATGTCATCACCAACATGGCCAATCCTATCAAAACTTATATCAAGTTGTTCTGAGAGTTGTTTTAACTGGGATAATTTATCGTGACATCCAATAAAAACGCCATCAACTCCTAATTTTTTACCTCTAGCAATAATAGAAGTTGTCTCGCTAGCTGTTAAAATAAAGACTTTTATTCCAAGGTCACGGATCATTTTGATGCCCATGCCATCTTTTACGTTGAATTTACGTAACTCTCTTCCTTCCTCAGTGTAATAAAGTCCACCATCGGTTAAAACGCCATCCGTATCCAAAGATAAAATTTCTATTTTTCCAAGAGTCTTAATAAATTCCTGATTGATGTCTTTATTCATTTTATGTTCTCCAAGATTGATTCGACCGCCAAAAGATCCTCCGGCGTATCCACCCCCACAGAACCAGATTTAACTTGCACGCATGCGACACGGTGGCCATGCTCCAGGAACCTCATTATTTCGATACTCTCTGCACGTTCAATTGGCCCTCTAGTCAGAGTCGAAAATAAATTCAAGGCCGAGCGCGTAAACGCGTATAAACCAACATGAATAGTGCGAGGAACTGCGTCGGCAAATTGGTGCGGCACTGGATATCGAGAAAATGTAATTACACACCCATCTAAGCTAGGCACTAGATGAACGACCGAAGAATTCTCACATTGCCCTTGTGTCGCTGGCTTAATGTAACCGGTAGACACTTCAATACCTCTGTCAATCGAGCTTTTTAGACATTCAGTCACAGTGTCGATGCTCTCAGGTTCGATGAGTGGTTCATCGCCCTGAATATTTACAAAAATGTCTCCAGCGGTTTTCATTGCAACTTCAGCGATACGGTCACTCCCCGTTGCATGATTTGAAGACGTCATGATAACACTCAAATTATTCGAACGACAATACTCCGCGATTCTCTGATCATCCGTTGCTATCAATACTTCTGTAAGATTCTTACATTTCTTTACCTGATCCCAAACCCTATGAATCATGGCTTTACCTAAAATTTCTCGCAATGGTTTCCCTGGAAAACGACTAGAACTCCATCTAGCTGGGATTACGCCAATTATTTTCATAAATCACCTTAAATATTTTTTATATACATTATTAATCTAATACACATAAAATAAGATTAATTTTTTATTTCTGTCCTCGCCAATGTATTGTTTTCAATAAAGTATCCAACGTTATTGAACTAAAAGTCGCCTGAGTAATTTCATCAATCTCAAATAGCACCGATAGCAGGGCATCTTCTATATCGATTCTGTGAGGTGAGTTTAAACCATCAGAAGCATCACTGCCGAGTTCCTCAAATATTGTAATTACATCCATTAGAGTTACTCTTTTTGAATTTCCCGAGAACCGGTACCCGCCACCGGCACCCCTAACTGAAGCAACAAGACCGGCACGCCCGAGGTCTCTCATGACTTTTGCTAGATGATTTGACGAGATGCCATACTTTTTAGCTATATCAACAGCTGATTTTTGAGACTGAGGGTCGCGAGCAAGCTCCAAGACCGCATAAAGACCAAATTGTGTCGCTTTTTGAAGTTTCATTTATACTTGCATACCAGTTGTACTATAAATTCAATCTAAGAAATCGACTAAATAGCCTTTTCCAATTCGATAAAAGGACCACCCATCATCCCTTGAGCACGGAAAAATGACATGTTGAGTTGGTCTTTACGGGCTACCATGGTTCTGACTGAAGTCGCTCCATTCTCTTTGAAAACACTAGATATCTCTTTAAATAGTTTTTCGCCAATTCCCTGAATGCGATACTCAGGATCAACGGCAAGTGCAAAAATCCAACCACACGGTCTAGAACCAAACTCCCACGCCCTAACTTCACCAACAATAAACCCTAAAAGATCTGAAGATTCAGCATTTTGTTTTTCGGCAATAAATATATGGCCACCTAACCCACCATGCAATTGTGTAAAACGCTCCATCCAATAGTCGCCTTTTTCTATACCGCTGACTTGCTTATCGAGTTTGACAATCTGTTCAAGATCATTGGGTTCAGCAGGTCGAAAATGAACTTCAAGTTTTGATTGATTATAAATCATGACTCACGTGAGATCCCTCTCAAAATTTATATTTTTGACTACTTGACATTTTGATTGATTATCGATTATATGTAAATAGGTATTTAAGTACCGATTTACTTTTTGAGGTATTAGAGAGGTATTAGATCTGCTTGATTGTAGAACAAGGCGCGAGGATAGATGTCGCTCCGTACCGTCGCACGAGGAAATTATATGATAAATTTTAAAACAAGCCCCGAGAAATATAAACATTGGAAAATGGAATTTGATGGCCCTGTGGCAACACTTACAATGGATGTTGCAGAAGACGGCGGAATGGTACCTGGTTATGAATTAAAGCTAAACTCATATGATCTTGGGGTTGATATCGAATTGTATGATGCGACACAACGCCTCAGATTTGAGCACCCAGAAATTAAGTCCGTGATAATAACATCGGGCAAAGACCGAGTTTTTTGTGCTGGCGCAAATATAGCGATGTTAGGCACTTCAAGCCATGCCCACAAAGTGAATTTTTGTAAGTTTACTAATGAGACTAGGAATGGAATTGAAGACTCGTCTTTAAATTCCGAACAACGTTATCTGTGTGTTGTGAATGGTACGGCCGCCGGTGGCGGGTATGAGTTAGCTCTTGCAACTGACCACATTATGTTAATAGACGATGGGGCGAGCACCGTTTCACTTCCAGAGGTCCCTCTACTTGCTGTACTTCCAGGTACGGGTGGTCTCACACGCGTGGTAGACAAGAGAAATGTACGGCGAGACCACGCCGACTATTTTTGCACGTTAAATGAGGGTTTGAAAGGAAAACGAGCTCTAGAATGGAAACTGGTTGACGAACTCGTTCCGCGTTCAAAACTCAACGATATGGCGAGGACACGCGCAATTGATATGACAAAAACTTCAACGCGCCCCGATAATGAGAGTGGGATTAAGCTCTCGCCTTTGTCAAAAGATGTCGTTGAAGACACAATTTCGTATAAAAATATTACGTGCGTCTTGGATAGGAAAAATTTAGCCGCAGAGATTGTTATCAAAGGACCCGAAGCAATACCTGAATACGATATGGAGGCTATCTACAAAGCCGGTGCTGAATTTTGGCCTTTATCCTTCGCTCGCGATTTTGATGATTTAATCCTCCATCTAAGGTCAAATGAGCATGATATAACAACTTGGGTGATTAAAACTGAGGGTAATCCAGATTTTGTTGAAGCCGTTGACAAAGCCCTATTTGATAATGCGGATAACTGGCTAATAAAAGAGATTAAGTTGTACTTAAAAAGAACCTTCAAAAGACTTGATGTGTCCTCCCGTAGTATCATTACATTAGTGGAGCCCGGTAGTTGCTTTACTGGAACATTATTAGAGTTGGTCCTAGCTGCCGATAGGAGTTATATGCTTGATGGTGCGTTTGAGGGCTCCAACATAGCAGAGGCATCCTTGAGAGCGACCCAAATGAATTTTGGCGATCTTAAAATGTGTAATGGGTTAAGTCGCCTAGAGACCCGATTTTTAAACTCTGAAGACTCCGTTCAAGCTGTAAGATCAAAAATAGGTCAGGATTGCGATGCCTTCACATCAGAAGAGTTAGGCCTCGTTACTTTTATCCCAGACGATATTGACTGGGCGGATGAGGTGCGTATCGCCATTGAGGAAAGGGCTAGTTATTCGGGAGACGCACTTACGGGCATGGAAGCAAGTCTCAGATTTGCAGGCCCAGAGACTATTGAGACAAAAATATTTGGACGCTTGAGCGCTTGGCAAAACTGGATTTTTCAGCGTCCGAATGCTGTAGGGAACGAGGGGGCCCTGAAGCTATTTGGTACCGGCAAACAGGCAAATTTTGATAGAAAGAGAGTATAACATGACAAAAGTAGATTATTCCCAAACAATTCCAAATAACGTTAACCTATCTGACGACAGGCGCCTCCAAAGAGCACTTGAAGCTTGGCAACCAGCTTTTCTAAATTGGTGGGATGAAATGGGCCCCGCTGAGAGCTCAAACTATGAGATTTTTTTAAGAACCGCGATCGATGTAAGCGCAAAAGGTTGGGCGCATTTTGATATGGTGAAAATGCCTGAATATCGTTGGGGTATTTTTCTTGGTGACAAAGAAGAGAATCGAAAGATAGGCTTTGGAGCCCACAAAGGCGAAGATGTCTGGCAGGAAGTTCCTGGTGAATATCGCGCAGAATTGCGTCGTCTAATAGTTACACAAGGAGATACTGAACCAGCATCTGTCGAACAACAACGTATTTTAGGTCGTACTTGTCCATCCTTATACGACCTTAGAAGTCTCTTCCAAATTAATGTAGAAGAAGGCCGCCATTTGTGGGCGATGGTATATTTACTCCACGCATATTTTGGGAGGGATGGGAGAGAGGAAGCAGAAGAAATGTTAATGAGGCATTCTGGCGATGAAGATAAACCAAGAATATTAGAAGCTTTCAATGTGCCAACGACCGATTGGTTATCATTTTTCATGTTTACTTACTTTCAAGACAGAGATGGTAAATTCCAGCTAAGCTCTTTGGCAGAATCTGGTTTTGACCCCCTCTCAAGAACATGCAATTTCATGCTAACCGAAGAGGCACATCATATGTTTGTTGGTGACTCGGGTGTGGGGCGTGTGGTCCAAAGGAGTATTGAGCTGATAAAAGAAAATGATACCCTCGATATTCGTCAATTTGGTGGCATAGATTTAGCTACGCTCCAGAAATGGATTAATTTTCATTTCTCAATCTGCCTCGATCTTTTTGGGCAAGAAAAGTCAACAAATGCAGCAAATTTCTACAACATGGGATTGAAGGGTCGTTTTCAAGAAATGAAAATTGATGACGATCATAAACTCGATGGTGAAGTATATAGAGTTCCTGAAATACGTGATAATAAAGTTATATTCTCCGAAGTTGGCGCTCTAACATCAATAAACGAACGTCTCCGTAATGATTACAGAGACGATTGTCAGAAAGGTATTGATCGCTGGAATAAGATGCTAACAAAAGCAGGTATTGATTTTCAGATAAAGTTACCTCACTCCGCGTTTCATAGAAATATAGGTACCTTTGCTGATATTAACGCTGATATTAATGGAAATTTAATATCAAAAAGTGAGTGGGATAAAAATGTAGACAATTGGATACCAACTGCAGCAGATAGAGCATTTGTTGAAAGTCTTATGGTGCCAGTTTTAGAAGTAGGAAAAACAGCTGGTTGGATTTCTCCGCCTGCTCGAGGTATTCAGGGAATGGATACTGATTTTGAATATGTAAAATTTCACTAGTATCTAGGCCACAATTATTGTAAGTCTCAATGTCTTGAAAAAAGACATTGAGGCTTTTTTTTGGTATTAGTTAACTGGGAGATCTGGTGTGTCCAACAACATAGTCACTGTGGACGAAAGCAAAAGTCCTGCGGAAATTACATATTCAGACGTGTTTAACGTCGCTATTCCCTTTATTGATAGACACATAAGCGAAGGGAGAAGGGATGAAGTTGCGGTAAGTGTTCATGGTGGAGGAGACGTAACTTATGAAACACTTGCTAAACATGTTAATAAATCTGGTAATGCACTCTTAACTTTAGGTCTCCAAAGAGGTGACCGTCTTCTCATGATCGTGAAAGACGGCATTGAATTTTATTATATATTTTGGGGCGCAATTAAAGCTGGAATAATCCCAGTGCCACTTAATACGTTACTTCGCGCTAAAGACTACTCCTACATGATTGAAAATTCGGAAGCATCCTGCGTTATATATTCGTCTGACTATAGTAAAGAAGTAGAAACAGCAGTCGAAAATTCCTCCCATAAACCGAAGATCAATTTACTAACCGACGGAGACGGAGATACGTTAGCCAAATATATGAACACTGCATCATCGGACCTCAGTCCAGCAAAAACTGGGCCGGAAGATGATTGCTTTTGGCTTTACTCCTCAGGAACGACAGGTGGTCCTAAAGGCGTTGTTCATGCGCATAAGGATATGGTTGTCACCAGTCAGCACTATGGAATAGGGATTCTAGGAATAAACAATAATGATGTTTGTTTCTCGGCAGCTAAATTATTTTTTGCCTATGGCTTAGGAAATGCGATGACTTTTCCTTTATGGGCGGGAGCGAGGGCAGTATTATTTTCGGGTCCCCCGACCCCCGATATCTGTCACGAAATTATTGAAAAGTATAAACCTACAATTTTTTATGGTGTGCCCACACTTTATGCAGCGCAGTTAAAGTCGATGGAAAACAATCTAGATCATGTCCCAGACCTATCGTCTATCCGAGTTTGCACTTCAGCTGGTGAAGCCTTACCACCGGATTTATTGAAAAGATGGATTGATAAAACGGGCATACCACTTCTGGATGGTATTGGAACAACTGAAATTTTACATATATTCCTCTCCAATCAGATTGACAATGTCCAACCGGGTGCAAGCGGTCTTCCCGTTCCAGGTTACCAAGCAAAAATTGTCGATGATGACGGAAAGGAGGTAAAAACAGGAGAGACGGGCTCTTTGATGATTACTGGTGACTCGCTACTTAAACATTATTGGCGTAATCCAGATAAAACAAGAGAGTCAATTAAAAATGGATGGATGTACACTGGTGATACGTATTATAAAGATGCGAAGGGCTTTTATTTTTGCTGTGGACGAAGCGATGATATGCTAAAAGTTGGTGGCATATGGTGTTCTCCTGTTGAGATTGAAAATGCACTAGTTGAACATCCCAAAGTTTTGGAAGCGGCAATCGTAGGACGAGAAGATAATGAGCAGTTAATTAAGCCAGAAGCATTTGTAGTATTAAACAACACACAAGATGCTAGCGAATTACTGAAAAATGAACTCCTCGAACACTGCAAAAATACGCTAGCACGTTATAAGTATCCCAGGTGGTTCAACTTCGTCGACGATTTACCCAAAACAGCAACTGGTAAAATACAAAGATTTAAACT
>JADHRD010000071.1 GCA_016777585.1 Rhodospirillales bacterium
AGTTTGTCTAAAATCATGTTTGAAGGGCCGATAGAGACACTTACCCTTACAGAACATACGCAACCATCTTTAATGGCTATGAGCGCTATAATTGTTAAAATTATAGAGATGGAATCAGGCGTTAGCTTAGATCGATATATTAACTTTGCCGCGGGCCACTCATTGGGAGAGTATTCAGCATTGACAGTGGCTAATGCGATTAATTTTGTTGACGCTGCTAAAATCCTAAAATCCCGAGGGCAAGCTATGCAAAGTGCGGTACCAAATGGAAAAGGTAGTATGGTTGCAATCTTAGGTGCTGACATTGCGTCGGTGGAGGAGATTGCGGCAGAAGCATCTAAGATTGGGATATGTTCAGTAGCTAACGATAATTCAGTGGGTCAAATTGTTCTGAGCGGGTCTTCAGAAGCAATCGAAAAAGCGATAGAAATTTCAAAAAATTTCGGTATTAAAAAGTGTATTCGTCTTCCGGTCAGCGCTCCTTTTCACTGTGAATTAATGGTTCCAGCGGCTGAAATTATGGATGAGAAACTTAAATGCTTAGATATTAAAAAACCAAAAATTAAAATTATTTCTAATGTGACTGCAAAGCCCGTATCGTCTCCTCAGAAAATTCGTGAATTGTTATTAGATCAAATTACTGCGACTGTTAGATGGCGCGAATCTGTATTGTTTATGATTAACAACGGAACCAGAAGATTTATCGAAATAGGTGCCGGTAAAGTTTTAACTGGACTTACTCGCCGCATCGATAAAAATATCAATTGTAAATCTGTTGAAACACCTCACGATATAGAAGATATTTTGACTTCACTAATAAAAGATAAGGAAGTGCTATAAAATGCCAAATTTATTAGGAAAGACAGCATTAATCACAGGTGCTACTGGAGGTATCGGTTGCGCAATTGCTCGTGCATTAAGTGGATCTGGTGTCAAGGTTTTACTGACCGGAACCAGTTCAGATAAGTTAAATAACTTAGCCCGAGAAATAGGTAGTAATTGTAGCACCATAAAGTGTGATTTAACGATTAACGACGATTTGAACGCTCTGTTGAAAATTTGTGAAGAACAGGCTAATGGAGTTGACATATTAATCAACAATGCCGGAATTACCCAAGACAATCTCCTAGTAAGAATGAAGGATCATGAGTGGGAAAATGTGATTGATGTTAATTTATCTTCGAACTTTAAATTAAGCAAAGCCTGTCTCAGAGGTATGATGAAGAAGCGTTCTGGTCGCATAATAAACATATCATCGATCGTAGGGTTTACAGGGAATTCCGGTCAATCAAACTATTCAGCCTCGAAAGCGGGTATTATAGCTTTGGCAAAATCACTAGCTCAAGAAGTTGCGTCGCGTGGAATTACGGTAAATAGTATAGCTCCTGGTTTTATTTCAACAGCAATGACCGATGCCTTAACAAAAAAACAACGGGAGAGTATTCTCTCGAGTATCCCTGCTGGAAGATTTGGTGTGGTGGAAGATATAGCTTCTTGCGTATTGTTTCTTGTAAGTGACGAGGCTAGTTACATAACCGGTCAAACACTGCATATTAATGGTGGGATGGCTATGATTTAATTGTTTTATTACAAGTATTTTTTTTTGGACAGGGGTGATCCCAATGCTGGTAATATAAAAAAAAGTGTGTTACGAGAACAAAATGAACAAAAATTCTATTATCTAAGTTTTTTATTATTGATTTTAATTTAATTATGTTGAGGTAGAAAAATGAGTGATGTTGCCGAAAGAGTAAAAGGAATTATCGTCGAGCATTTGGGAGTTGAGAAAGACAAAGTGACCGATACGGCAAGCTTTATCGACGATTTAGGTGCAGATAGTTTGGATACTGTGGAATTAGTTATGGCTTTTGAAGAAGAGTTCGGTTGCGAAATACCAGATGATGCGGCTGAAAAAATCTTGACTGTTAAAGATGCCGTAGATTTTCTTTCTTCGCAAGTGTAATATTTAGTTGATTTGAATTTTTGAAATTTCTTCGGATCGCGGGAAGTATTAATAACTGGATTACGTTGGTTCAGAGAAAAAAACCTCATAAAGTTAAGGGACTAACTGTTTTTTTATCCATTCTCATCGACGCTTATTGTGGGTATCGGACCTGTTAAAAATAGCAAATTTCGGTATAATGATTACTTTAAAATTATTTGAAATTAAGCACTGTCTAGTAGATTATGACCGCGAAACTTGAAGTCTCAGTTAACATAAAAACAATTTATAATAAAACGTACAGTATGAATAGATAATCATGCCTAAAAGATAATTTTATTATGCACATTAAGTGCTAAATAAAATTCCAGTTAAATATTTTATCGAATACCGAGATAAAAGCTTTTTTTTTAGAGTATTAATATATCCAAAATTTTAATATCTTGAAGCTAAATATCGGTGTAAAAATATACGAAAAAACGATTTTTATAAAATGTAATGCTATGAGGGCCACATTATAGCGCTTTCCCCGAATGGCATTAGCGGCAAATCGGTTGATGCGACGATTTTTATAAACCTAGAATGTTTTATTTTATGTCGATTGCTTAAATTTCTTGAAATTATTTTTAAGCTGATTGGAGGTGCTATTAAAATAACGGTTGTAAATTTTTTTATAACTTACCTGTGACTGGTATATTTCTTCTGTAACATTGGTAATTTCAGTTTTTTTCTTTGGATCTAGAGATAAGCATAATATAGTTTCAGAGGTGATTAACCAGTATTGTCTATTAACAAATTGAAGTATTAAATTAATTAAATATAAAAATAAGTTAATACTGGTCAGAATATTTTTTTCAAATGAGATTAACTTTGGGCAAAAATAAAAATTCTCTCATAATTAAATTTGAGTATCAAAAATGATAAATTTTAGAAAGATATTCATCCTTTTTTCTTGCATCTTATTGTTTATCTTATCACTTTTTACATTATCTTGTTTTTTAACATATTTTAATGTGGGTCCTAACTCCAAAAATGTAGTTTTAATTATTCCAAAAGGTGTAGGGGTAGAGCAAATCAGCCAAATACTATTTAATAATCAAATAATTGATAGGCCAATAATATTTAGAGTTTTAGCTCGTACTATTAATAGGAAGATGCCCCTACAAGCTGGCGAATTTACTTTCCCAAAATCGGCAAGTATGGCAGATATTTTTAAGATTTTGAAAAGTGGTAAACAATTGACCCGTAAACTAATGATTGCTGAGGGCATGAATAATCTCGAGGCCACTAAGATTATCAATGATACAACTGGTTTAGTTGGCACTGCTATTGCTCCTAAATTAGAGGGTCAACTATTTCCCGATACATATTATTTCAATTTTGGTGACTCTCGAGAAGAGTTAATAAATAGAATGCGGGTGCTAATGAAAAAAAAATCTCTAAAATTATGGAAGGAACGTAGGTCAGATTTGCCATTTAAAAATCTAAATGAGGTTATTACTCTAGCTTCAATTGTCGAGAAAGAAACTTCCATTGATTCCGAACGTGCTCGAATAGCCTCAGTTTTTTTAAATAGACTTAGGTTAAATATGAGACTTCAATCTGATCCTACAGTAATTTTTGGGATAACTCTCGGAAAAAGAAAATTAGAACGTCGTTTGACCCGAAAAGATCTTAAACAAGAGAATTCTTATAATACCTATCGAATAAATGGCTTGCCTCCCAATCCAATTACTAATCCAGGATTAGCTTCGATATTGGCAGTTCTTAATCCGGATAAAACCAAAGATCTATATTTTGTAGCTGATGGGACTGGAGGTCATGCCTTTGCACAGAACTTAGCTGATCATAATAGAAATGTTACAAGGTGGAGAAAGGTAAAATCATTAATGTCATTACCTTAGTAAATTTCAATAAATGGAAGGATAATAGTACTGAAATTTATTCTTTCTTAGGTAACCAACTTAAAGCAGTGTCTATTAGTGAAGGAGGTATTATGGATAGTATTATCATCAAATAATATAGTGTTACCGGAAAGGCAATACGAGCTTTTTGTTTTTCAAGACCTTTTATTATTATATTTGCAGCCTCAAAAGGTTCTTTTTTGAGTGGCATATAAAAATTATTATAATCAGTGATACGACTACTAACAAAACCGGGACAAATAACACTGACGTGAATACCCTTTGATAATAAAGATCCCCTTAGAGCTTCACCATAAGAACGTGCCCAAGCTTTTGTTGCACTATAGATTGGAGCACTCGGCAAACCCCGGAAACCTGCCAAAGAACTGACCACACCAATCGTTCCATAACCTCGCTCTTCCATTTGTGGTACAATGGTCTCGATCGTAGAAAATGTGCCGAAAATATTGGTTTCGATCATATAACGTTTTTGTTTGTCCTTATCATCTATGCCCGAAGTATTACTTGAAACACCTGCATTCGCTATTACAAGGTCAAATTTTTGAGTACTATCTAGAGATAAAATCCACTCATTGACGTCTTTTTGATTACGAACATCAATTACTTTACTGTTCACTAGAGCCCCGGTGTCGCGACATGCGTTTGCAACCCTCTCAAGTCTCAAAAAGTTTCTACCAGTTAAGGCTAAGAAAACACCTGGAGCAGCTAAACTTTTTGCTATTGCGGCACCTATGCCGCTTGATGCTCCAGTGATCAGTACTGATTTGAACTTATTCATTGAAAGACTGTATACTATGTATAGCTGTTTTAACAGAAATGAAGCTGTTGAGCGTTTGGTATTTGCTTTTAGGGAGTTGGAGGTAATTTGATGAAGAAAAAATTGTCAAAAATCACTAGTATGACTGGCTTTGCTAGAACTGCGGGATCAATTAATGGGTTTAGTTGGGTTTGGGAAGTTAAAAGTGTAAACGGTAAGGGTATCGATATTCGCTGTCGATTGCCCCAAGGTTTAGAAAATATTGATAACGATGTAAGATCTATGACTAAAAGGCTCTTTAAGCGAGGAAATTTTAATATAAATTTAGAAATAAATGGTGGAATGGGCAAAGAGGTTTATGAGATTAACATTGAACACCTAAAAAATCTGATAAATTTTATTGGTGCTGAGCATTCTAGTTTAAAGAACTTTGCAAAACCACAACTTGATAATTTATTGAATGTAAGAGGAGTTATTGAAAAAAGTAATAAATCCGAATTTGATAAAAACTTAAAAGAATTAACAAAAAATATTTTGCTGGGGATAGAAAAAGTTCTAAAGGCTCTATTAAAGAGTAGGTCAAACGAAGGTCAGAGAATTCATGAGTTTTTATCTAAGCAGTTACGCTCGATAAGGAATTTGCAGAAAAAAGCTTCGAAGATAGCAGATGCTCAATCGCAAAAGATGTATGATAATTTGAAAGAACAAGTGCTTTTGCTTACTTCATCTCCTGTTGCTCTTTCAGAGGATCGACTATTGCAAGAAGTGGCTTTATTGGTTGCTAAAGCAGATATTTGCGAGGAGTTGGATCGTTTAGAGTCGCATATGGACGCTGCTGATGCCTTAATAAAAAATGGCGGCTCGATTGGTCGTCAACTCGATTTTCTATGTCAAGAGTTTAACAGAGAGGTAAATACAATGTGCTCAAAAAGTTCGGATATAAGAATTGTAAAGATAGGGCTGGAGTTAAAGCTGCTTTTTGAACAATTTCGTGAGCAGATACAGAATATAGAGTAACTTGTAAAAAAAGATTATTGTTTAATTATTTAAGGAAATGTTTTCTTTGATCCACACTCATATGGCCGATGCTGATTTTTTTAAGTCATATAATTACAGGTCACCGAGATGGTTTTAGTTTATCGCATATGCTATATTTCAACTAAATATTATTAACATAAATTGACAAAAATATATTTTAGCAAACTTGAAAAGAGCTAGTTTTGAGAATACTTTATTCATCAGAATAAAATTTTCCCCACATTTAAATGGTGATATTAGGAATTATTGAATTAGAACGTTATATGTTTTTTTTATGGAAATGCTGGTTCTTGATATCTAGCATCTTTTTAAAAATACTGAAATTGGAATAAATAAATAAAAACTGAGATTTATTGATGATAAAGTGCGAATTTTGACGGTTATTATATTTATTTTCGTGAGGAGACTTGATGCGTCACATTAAAGGACAAGGTGCTTTTAAACGAAGAGGCCTAATGCTCGTCTTATCATCGCCATCCGGTGCAGGCAAGACAACAATCGCCCGTGAAATTCTTAATCGTGATCCAAACTTAGTTATGTCAATCTCAGCAACCACACGTTCCATAAGGCCAGGTGAGATTGAAGGAAAAGATTATTACTTTATCGACAAAAAGGATTTTGAGGCTAGGATAAATAGTGATAATTTTATTGAATACGCGCGTGTTTTTGATAATTATTATGGAACACCAAAAGATCCGGTGGAGAAGGCGATGTCCGCGGGGCACGACATTCTTTTTGATATTGATTGGCAGGGAACTCAGCAGCTGGTTAGCAAGCAAAATATTATGCAAGATGTCGTGACTATCTTTATTTTACCGCCTAACGTATCCGAACTCGAGCGAAGGTTAAAAAACAGGGCGCAAGATAGTTTAGCAGTCGTTAAACACAGGATGTCAAAAGTTTCAGACGAGTTAAGTCATTATCCCGAATATCAATATGTCATTGTCAACAGTGAAATTAGAGATAGTGTGGACCAAGTTGAGCAAATTTTATCTGCAGAGCGGTGCAAGATTGAACGTCAAATTGGCCTTCATGATTTCGTTCAGAATTTGCGCAATTTATCTTAAGTCATCGATCTTTCTTCAAAAGCTTGAGCTAAAGCGATATATTCTTCAACTGTTAAATTCTCAGCCCTTAATTTAGGGTTTATACCTAAAGACTTCATATCAATATCAAGAGATTTCAAGGAAGTTCTCAGCATCTTACGACGTTGCCCGAATGCTGCAGCTGTTACTTTTTCCATATTTTCAAATTTTATTGTTAATTTGAGGTTGGGTCTTGGTGTTAACGTAATTAAACTCGAAGTTACGTTAGGGGGTGGCGTAAATGCTCTAGAGCTAATATCAAATTCATACTTTGTATGACATAGCCACTGTGTAATCACACTTAAACGACCATAGGCTTTACTTGATGGCTTAGCAATTAATCTATCAACAACTTCTTTTTGGAACATTAGTGTCATTTGGTCTATATGGCTAGCTTGTTTTAAACATTTTATTAGCAGTGGAGCCCCGACATTATACGGCAGGTTAGCAATAAGCTGGATTGGTTTAGTGCCGAGTTTTGTTAGGTCTATGTGCAGTGCATTTGATGGTTTAATTACGATCTTATTTTTATATACAGCTCTAAGATCTTCTATAGCTCTTATGCACCGAGTATCTTTTTCGATAGCGATAAGCTCCCTTGGATTATAATCTAATATAGACCGTGTAAGTCCCCCAGGGCCTGGGCCAATTTCAATGATTGTGTAATTTGATAAATCGAGATTTCTGCCTAATGCTGTACGAACAATTCTATCATTTAGATTCTTATCCAGAAGAAAATGTTGCCCTAACGATTTCTTTGCTGTCAATCCATATTGATTTATCACATCTCTTAAAGGTATCAAATCATGTAATCTTTCAATTGCTAACCGCACTAGATTTTATCATCTGGTCAGCTAATTTTAGTGCAGATATGAGGCTATTGGGCTTAGCAACCCCTAGGCTTGCAATATCAAGAGCAGTTCCATGATCAGGTGAAGTCCGAACAAATGGCAGACCTAGTGTAGTATTTACAGCTGTTTCAAAATCAATTGTCTTGATAGGTATAAGTGCCTGATCGTGATACATCGTTATCACAGCATCATATTTATCTCTAGCTTTATTGTGAAAAAGTGTATCTGCCGAATAAGGACCGCTGGCTAAAATATTTAGTTTTATGAGCTCGTCAATTGCAGGTTTGATAGTTAGTATTTCCTCTGTGCCCATGTTGCCACCTTCACCAGCATGAGGATTTAGACCAGTTATTGCTATTCTTGGAGAGCCTACGTTAAAGTATTTCTTCAGACACCTGTTTAAAATTATTGCGGTATCAATTATTGATTGGGTTGTAATAGTTTCAATTGCATCTTTTAGGCTTAAATGGCGCGTAAGGGGGACTACCTTTAATTTATCTGATGCAAGCATCATTACTGGTTCAACATTATTGTTACAAATATGAGCTAAATACTCTGTATGGCCAGGAAAATTAAATCCTATATTATATAAGGCTTCCTTATTGATTGGATTGGTCACGATGCCACCTGCGTGTCCTTGTTCAACCAAGTTAACAGCTTTTTCAATTGATAAAATTGTTGCTGAGCTGTTAATTGGATTTACTGAACCAAGAATCGAGTCTTCTTTTAACTCTATTTGGAGGACAGGAAGTGCCTCATTAAAAAATTTTAGTGTATCAGAAATTTCTTGTATCACTTTAATCGGTGTATTTATTTTAAAATTTTCAGCTATATTTGTTAGACGACTGGGACAGTCAATTATACAAAAGGGTGGTAAATTCTGATGATTATCACTCCAGGCTTTTAATGTTATCTCGCCTCCTATCCCGCTGGGCTCGCCCATAGTGAGAGCCAAGGGTAAAATATTAAATGTCATCTTCGGATTTCCAAAAATGCTGCTCTTTTAATATCTCTTAACAGACTTCTTTCTAGTAATTCAGCACGTTTCATTAACAGCATACCTCTAATTTGGTTTCTTATTTGATTAGTAATTTGGCCATCGCTTCTATTACAAACCATTAAAACAATTACTCCTGAACTAACAACTATTGGTACACTGGCTTTATTTAGCGGTATATCAATTACTATATTCTGTATTGAACGGGGCAGTTTGGATATATCATCTACTTTGATCCTCCCAGAATTTTTTGAGTCTAATTCCTTCCCTTTTTCAGACATTGAATTGCAAGTTTTGAGAGAGCCGGTAATTTGTTCTGCTTTTTTTGTGATCCTTTCTATGGTTAGTTTATTCGATGCTGAATGAGTTGGAAAAAATATTTGTTCGATTGTTAATTTTACATTGCTCTCAGTTAAACCTGCTGACTTTCTCTTTTTACGGAGTTTTATAATATAATAACCATCTTCACCCTTAACTGGATTGGATATACCATTTGGTGTTAATTGGGCTATAATTTCTGCAAGGTTTTTGTCAACTTGTCCTGCACGAATCCAGCCTGAATTACCTCCATTTGCTGCTGATGCACTTTGAGAAAATGATCTCGCAAGGGCGGCAAAATTGCCGCCTTTTTTTGCTTCGAGAAATAATTTCATAGCATTTTGATAAACAACGTTATTGGGTTCTTTGTTGTTAAACGGTAAAAAAATTTCAGAAACCAAAAATTCTGGTTTGCCCTTGTTAGCTCTAATTTCCTCTATTGTTTCGTTAATTGAATCCCGACTAATTTTTACACTTGATCTAACTTTCTTTAAAATTACTTTTCGCCAAGCTACCTGTGCCTCCATCTGCACTTTAAACGTTTGGTAGTTAATCCGATTTTTTCTTAAAAACTCAACCATTTGCCCTTTTGGGATTCTATTATTTTTCTCCACCTCGTTAATTGCTGTTGCAAGTTCGCTTTCGGACACCTTGATTTTTAATTCTCTTGCTGCCTGAAGCTTAAGTTTATCGTTAATAAGCCCAGTAATAACTTGCGGTCTTATACGTTTTATCACTTTCTCGTTATTTGATAATTTGGATAAAAATAGTATAAAATTAATTCGACTGATTAGATCAAAACGCGTAATGATGTCGCTATTTACAATCGCAACTATACCCTGTCTGGATTTTAGGGAGCCTTGAGATTTTGCCTCGCTTAGAGCAAGTAAACCAATTAGTATTATACCTATAAATAGAATAATTTTAGAAAATAAAAACTGATTTAATTTTACGCTTTCCCTTATTATCATTTATGTTGCCTAAGTTAGAATAGTGATCAAATAGGTCTAATTTGTGCACTATTACAAATTAGTTTGCACATCGCCTAGTGTTTTGAAGGTTAATTTAAATAAAACTGTGTCAGAAGGCTTTATGTCCCTATCTTGATAGAACTCTCGCTTAAAAGAAGTTGAAAATAAAAAGCACTCACACTCATAGTCAAGATTGACTGAAAAATTCCTTAGGTCGCCATCATCTTTCATATCATATCGGCCTAACAGTCCAGAAGACCAATTTCTATTAAGTTTAGTAAATAAAGACCCTGAGAGTTCTTCGCGCCCAGAAAATTGATCGTTTTGTGAAGAGAAAAATATATAATTGGCAGAGACTTTAAGAGCGTCGGGACCAAGAGTCGTTTGAAACTCATTTCTTTTAGGTGAAAAATTATCTTTATCTAAACGGGTTCGATAGAGTATATCAAGATATTTATTAGGAAAAATATTAAGTCGAGCTACAAAGTCTGATAAATTTTCTTCTAAGCCCGACCCAGCGATAAATGTACTGTCCGCTTTAAGTCGGTAGCGCTGTCCAAGGAAGATACTAGTATGTCCGCCGTTATCTCCGATTAGTCCCCACTTCAATCCATAACTAGCGCGAGGGCCACCTTCAATTTTATCATAGCCCGTGAAAATATTATTACCAAATAGATTAGTATCATCAAATTCAAAATCAATACTATCTTCGTTAGGAATTGTATCATGGTTTCCACCATATGGACTAAGAATAATTGATGCTCTTGGCTCCAAAGTTTCACTGATAGAACCTTTTTTCTTTGCCAATGGAAGGCGCCATTGTCCTTCTAATTTTGGACTTAGTCGGTACGAGAAACCAGTAAAATTAGACTTATATGTTGCTCGTTTAAGACTATCCACATGGTATAAGTCACCATTTATATTCGCAGAAAAGTTAAAAATTTCTCCGTATTTGCTTACAAAAGGCCGAGTTAAACCTCCGTGTATTGACATCCTTCTTGTATCGACACCTTCAGATCTGGTCATAACAACTGAACTTGCTTCCCAACTAGATCGCATTCCATAGATATTTGGCTCTCCCAGTGCATTATACGTTATAGTAGGGACCACCAGTGGCGTGGTTCCTCGGTCATCTTCAACTGCTGTACCTTGAAAAGAATATCCGTCAACTAGTAGGTAATTATTCGAGCCAAAACCTTCAATAAAAGCTCGAGATGTCAATGTTCTGTTTGATGGAAACTTATAAAGTCTTAAGTAGGTATCGTCCGTTGAACGATGTGCATTAAAACCCCAGCGCCATTTTTCGTTTATATCAAATTTTCCCACGCTATTGACGTGTCCTCTAAATTCATTATCCGAGTCAAAAGTGGAACTTAATGTACTATCCAGCTCTCCATTGCCAAAGTGTTGCCTATATCGGCCAGATAAAAAAGCATTTTCTTTACTCGTTAATGTTGGTGTTAATGTTAGATCTTTACTTGGAGAAATAGCATAAAAATAAGGAGTGCTTAAACTGCTACCCAAGTATGTAGATGCACCAGTACTAGGCGTTAAAAAACCACTTTTTCTTTTCACACTAGGATCTGGATGCGTGAAATACGGCATATACATAACCGGCACTCCTGCCATTTCCATCCAAGAATTATAATATTCAAGTTGTTTTTTTTCTTGATTATGAACAACCTTTGTGGCCTTTACTTGCCACAAAGGGTCGCCTTCATTAATATTGCCACAGCCATTGCAAGGAGAATATACAGCATTAATCATTTCGGTTCTATTGCCGTTTGTCCGACGTCCAAATGTTGCTGCAATTCTCGCATTATCAGAAAGTCGAATTCGTAAATTTTTTATTATCCCAGATTTAAAATCACCGCTTATCTCGATATATTCCGAAAACAAAACGTTTCCATTTGGCTCCAGAAGGGAGACGTTACCTGTAGCTATAACAATATCTTGAATCTCATTATAGGTTATTGAGTCAGCTATCAAAACGTTATTCTCAAAGGATATCTCAACATTTCCACGAGCTTTAATTACATTGTTTTCGTCATCATTGGTGACTTCATCGGCAGTAAAAATAATTGGCTCTTTGTTTTTTAAGGATTCAGCTCTTGAAGAATTTTGAATAAAAAGACAAAATATTAGACTTATCAATAGACACGAATAAAATTTTAGTATTGCCCCTTTGTTCGAGGAACTATGTGAAATTTTATTACAAATCATTATCCATCTTCCAAGTGAAAAACCATTGCTAATCCTAAAAGCAAAGATATGCCTGATGGAGTCCAAGCTGCTAGAATAACAGGAATACTCTCACGAAGTCCCAATGCAAAAATTACGTCTGTCACAAAAAAAAGTAAAAAGCCAGTGACTATAGCACCAATTATAACGAATG
>JADHRD010000072.1 GCA_016777585.1 Rhodospirillales bacterium
TCATCCAATTCCTTAAACATTTCTTTAGCAATAGAATAAGTATCAAAGAGGTCGCGCCCCATTCCAACAAATTGAGATCCTTGACCCGGAAAAATCAGTGAAGTGTAAATCAATGGAATAACCCTACTCGTCTGAAGCTAAAATAATATGAAATAGTGATAAACAATGGGGTCAAGCTGTCAAGCCATACGATAAAACCCAATAAAAAAAGTTTATTTTCTAACCGAGACTTACTTGCATATTAAATTAAAGCGTCTATAGTCCCGCGATCGTTTTCCTTGCCAGCTTTGCCTGGCTATGTTCAGAAGAAATGGTTTTTTCTGAAATGAGAAAAGCCTAGAGGATAAAATATGTCTTTATATGAGAGTGTAATAATAGCGCGACAAGAAATCTCTGCAGAACAAGTCGAAAAACTTGCCGATGAAATCGACCTTATACTAAAAAATAATGAGGGTAGAACAGAGAAAAGAGAAAACTGGGGTCTTAGAACTTTAGCTTATAAAATTAAAAAAAATAGGAAAGGCCACTATTTACTCTTCAATTACGAGTGTGAACCAGATGCGGTAATAGAACTAGAGAGGCAATTGCGACTCAATGAGGATGTGTTAAGATATTTGACAATAAAAATTGATAAATTTTCAAACGAACCATCAATACCGGCTCAGATGGCCTCCCGTGACGAACGTCAGATACGCACTGAACAAAAAATAGAGGGCGAAAGTGGGCCTTCTCAAGATAATAGTGACACCAATCCAGTTAACGAAGATACGAAAAAACAAGAAACGCAAGGTGCCGAGAAAGGAGAATCTTGATGGCAAATTTTGATTACTCAAGTTCTGCAGATGATAGGTCTCAAAGCAATGGTGATGGAGGAAACAGAAAACCATTTTTTCGTCGCCGCAAGAGTTGCCCATTTTCAGGACCAAATGCTCAAATTATAGATTATAAAGATACCAAAACTTTGTCCCGTTACATATCAGAACGTGGGAAAATCGTGCCGAGTCGCATTACTTCGGTTTCTGCAAAGAAACAAAGAGAATTGTCATTAGCCATTAAAAGAGCTCGAT
Organism: Rhodospirillales bacterium; assembly: GCA_016777585.1. Lineage (GTDB taxonomy): Bacteria > Pseudomonadota > Alphaproteobacteria > Rhodospirillales > UBA2165 > TMED23. The sequence goes on from JADHRD010000072.1 coordinate 1,068, forward strand.
TTTTAGCGCTTTTACCCTACGTCTCACAATAACTTTTAGACTAGGGTTAGGTCTAATGTCAGATATTTCGAAAACAAGGACGGAATAACGCTGGTAATGCAAAAAGAGTTTTTAGTGTCAGTTGCGGGTGGACTGTTAAGTGCAATCATGACATCTGCAATATTATTAAACTCGGGAGTTGGCATTATACTTGGTTAGTTTGGATTGCTACCAATAATGTTAGTCGGATTTAGCTCGGGTATTCGGTATTTAACCATTGCAAGTTGCTTTTGTGTAGTCAGCCTAATTCTTTTTAGCAGTCAAGCACAAGCTACTTTACACTTTTTTTCGATAGTTATTCCATCTATTTTAATATGTTATTTAGTGCTAAATCGGCAATACATAAACGATAAATCCTCAAGGTGGAGAGAAATCGGCGAAGCGGTAAGTGCAATGACCATATTAGCGATAATTTATCTTTTAGCGGGCGCAGCATTCCTCACAGACGGATCGTATAATTTAGAGAGCCAAATTAGGGGAACACTTAATAAGATTTTTTCTGAGCGGATGCAAATTGCGTCAGCACTCGACAGAAAATTATTAATAAACACAATAATTCCGTATTTCCCTGCTTTGATTGCATCTTCATGGCTGATAATGATTTTAATAAATGCGGTTATAGCCCAATCGATTTTAATAAAAATAGATAAAAACATTAGACCCAGATTAAAATATTCTTTATTATTGGCTCCCCAATCGGTTTATTGGGTTTTTACTATCTTCGGAGTAATCTCTCTGTTTGCAAGTGGTAAAATAGAATTTATTACACAAAATGCGTGCTTAATCTCAGCAATACCATTCTTTCTCATAGGATTAACAGTTTTTAATCACCTAGCTAGAAGAACTAGGGCACCAAGAACCGTCCTATTTATATTTTATATTTTTTTAAGTATATCAAGCTGGGCAATCGCCATATGTACAATAATTGGATTTTTTGAAGAGTGGCTAAGATTGCGGGAAAAATATACATGAGCATAGTTTATGTTCAATTTTTGATAACAAAATGATTTTACATCATTTTAACTTATTGACATAAAATAGGTTGCCAAAATGTTACCATGATAGTAATTATCCGGCGATTAATTATAATCTAGGAGCTATAATGCATTTTATGTTATAATTATTTACCTTACAGCGATGGTGATTATTCGGTAAAGGTTTAATGGGTTTTTAAAACGAGGGTAGCAAATAATGCAGTTAATATTACTAGAAAGAATTGAAAAACTTGGCCAGATGGGTGAACTCGTTAACGTAAAACCTGGTTACGCTCGTAACTTTCTGTTACCCCAGAAAAAAGCGGTTACAGCTACTGAAGAAAACAAAGCTCACTTCGAAAGTCAGCGGGTAAATCTAGAGGCGCAAAACCTAACTTTAAAAACCGAAGCGGAAAAAATTTCTGATAAATTAAAAAATGAAAAATATATTGTTATCCGACAAGCGGGTGATGCGGGCCAACTTTATGGTTCAGTTTCAGCACGAGACATCGCAGAAAGTATAACAGAAACTGGAGTTTCTGTTAACCGCAGTCAAATAAAGCTTGAAAGCCCAATTAAGACGATTGGTATGCATACGGTAAAACTTGGTCTGCATCCAGAAGTTAGCATAATGATTACCGTAAATGTTGCACGTTCAATAGGTGAAGCAAAAATACAAGACAAAACAGGCGCTGCAATAATTTCTATTGAAACAGACCCATCCGAAACAAACCCTCAGGGCCAGCTGAATTCATCGGAGAATGGTAGGGATTTGGATATTAAATCTGTTAAACACGAAGAAAATCTCAAGTCTAACGAAACATCAGAGAGTTCTATAGAAGAAACAGATAAATCAAATTAACCGCGATATAATAAAAATATTTTTACAAATATGATTGATTATACTTGTGTTAAATTGAAACAGATAGTTTTACTATAGTAGTTCTATCCGGTGCGATCATCGCCTTTTTAAAATATATAAAAATGCGTTTCCAAAGTTATCCCCGTGTACCACAGGGATGTGGGTACTTTAGTTCTTCTCAAAGAGTTAAGATCAGGGTAAGTTATCGCTTATGAGTAGTTCTGAACAAACTTCTAACCAAAACACACCCCACGATGGTTTAAAAGCAAGTGGAGAAAGAGAAAATATTTTAAACTTTAGATCGCCCCCGCATAACTTTGAAGCTGAAAAAGCACTTCTTGGCGCAATACTTGCCAATAACAATGCCTACGATAGAGTATCTGGTTACTTAAAAGCAGAGCATTTTGCCGACGGGGTTAATGGAAAAATCTTTGAAGCAGCGTCAAATTTAATAGAACGGGGACAAATAGCTGATCCTATAACATTGCATAATTTTTTTGAGAACGACGGTTTAGTAGCTGAAATTGGTGGAACTCAATATCTAGCGGAGATCGCAAATTCATTAATAAATGTTATAAATTCAGCAGAATATGGAAGATCAATATATGACCTATACCTCAAGCGACAGTTAATTGACCTTGGTGAAAATATTGTAAACAGGGCTTATTCAGTAGATATTGACGAACAAGCCACCCAACAAATTGAACAGACTGAGCAACAGCTCTATGAACTTGCTACCACGGGAGAAATTGAGGGTGGGTTTCAAGACTTTAAATCCTCGGTTGTATCTGCGATAGGGATGGCCGAGATAGCTCATAAACGCGATGGTAATTTAAGTGGTGTTTCTTCTGGATTAAGAGATTTAGATGGTATAATGGGCGGGCTACATCCCTCTGACTTAATTATTTTAGCCGCTCGTCCCTCTATGGGAAAAACAGCTTTGGCAACAAATATCGCTTTTAACGCGGCATATGATTATAAGTTTGAGATTGAACCAAGTGGAAATAAAAAAACAACTGACGGAGCTGTTGTTGGCTTTTTTTCTCTGGAAATGTCTGCAGAACAATTAGCTTCTAGAATTCTTTCAGAGCAAGCCCAAATAGCATCAGATAAAATGCGCAGAGGTACCCTGAGTAATGACGAATTTGACAAACTTGTATTGGCCTCTCAGGAATTACACAAATTACCTATTTTTATTGATGATACACCAGCATTGTCGGTATCAGCGCTACGCACAAGAGCCAGAAGACTGAAAAGAAATGAGGGACTTGGCTTAATAATTGTTGATTATTTGCAATTAATGGAGAGTTCGCAAAGAACGGATAATAGAGTTCAAGAAATTAGCGAAATCACACGAGGATTAAAAACACTGGCAAAAGAATTAAATGTTCCGGTCTTAGCTCTATCCCAGTTATCTCGTGCGGTTGAGCAACGAGAAGATAAGCGGCCACAATTATCTGATCTAAGAGAATCAGGCACTATTGAACAAGATGCAGACGTTGTAAGTTTTATATTCCGTCAGGCATATTATGATGAAAGAGGCGAGCCAACTCAACGTGCAGAAGAATCAGTTGATAAATTTGCATCTAGGTATACTGAATGGCAAGAAAGAAGTGAACAAAATCGTTTTATTGCTGAAATAATAATAGGGAAGCAAAGACACGGACCAACAGGGACAACAAAACTTCATTTTAATGGCATGTATACTCGCTTTGGTGACTTAGACACTCAGCATGCTGAATCATATTCGTAATTTGAACCCAGATGAGGCAAGCATCAGCAAAAAAATAGACGATTTTTAAACCGATAAAACTGATATAGTGCAAACAATATTAAAATGTTATAAAATCCTATAAAACAATGTTAAATTCATCTCAGAATTAGACTGGCCAATTTGGCATAAAGTTGAGGATTTATAATAATGTCTCTGTATAGCAGAATTGTGCCCCGCGTTACGATAAACTTATCTTCCATCAGAAGTAATTATAAACTACTAGAAAGCAAACTTTCTAACTCTGTACTAGCTTCAGTTCTTAAAGCTAATGCCTATGGGCTAGGTATAGAGAGGGTTGCTCTTACTTTATCCAAAGCGGGTTGCAATATATTTTTTGTAGCAACTTTAGATGAAGGAATAGAATTACGCCAGATTTTACCTAAAGCCACAATTTATATATTCCATGGCTTTTTTTCAGAATCTTATGGTGACTACCGTAAATATAAGCTCAAACCTATTTTAAATAGTATAGAACAAATCAGAGATTGGCTCCCGTATAGTGATATAATGGCTGGAGTTCAGTTTGATACGGGAATGTTACGTTTAGGTTTAAAACCAAAAGATATTGAGAATTTAAGAGATAAGGAAAAAAAGAATATTGAGTTGTTAATGAGTCATCTGGCATGTGCAGATGATAAAAATGATAAAAAAAACCTCAAACAACTAAAAAAATTCAACAACGCTATAATTAGTTTTAAAGCAAAGTATAATAGCCTAGCCGCGAGTTCAGGAATATTTTTAGGTCGCAATTATCATCATAATCTTTGTCGCACCGGCGCCGCACTTTTTGGAATTAATCCTACACCTTATGAACCAAATCACATGCAATCTTCAATAAGTTTACAAACCGGCATTATCCAAATTCGGCAAGTTAACAATCGCGAAACCGTTGGATATGGCGGAACTTATCAAGTTTCACGTGCCACAAAGATTGCAACCATTGCTATTGGTTATGCAGATGGTTTCCTACGTAGCCTTGGAAATAAGGGATCTGTTTTCATAAATCAATATAAGGCGCCTATAATAGGAAGGATTTCCATGGACTTAACAACTATTGACGTTACCGACGTTCCTGATCAATTCTTATACTCAGGAAACTGTGTTGATTTAATAGGCCCAAATTATGATTTAGATGAAATTGCCAAAGATGCTGGAACCATTGGTTACGAAATATTAACAAGCTTAGGGAGTAGAGTAAAACGACATTATATTGATAACGAGGAAAAAAATATTCGTTTGTTCAAAGACAGATGACTGTATTAAGAAGCAAAAAACAACCTAGCTAAGAAAAATATTTATTTCTTTGTTAAATACGTTCATAACGTGAAGATAATATTATTAAAGCTAGAACAAAATTAAGCCATTTAAATTGAAATAATGTAAATGATTTTTGAACCATATAATCTTCACTCTATTTCTTCAAAGTTTGAAATAATAATTAACGTGGCATTCTATATTTTTTTACCAGAATGTACAAATAACAAGATCCATAATTCTAATAATATAAATTTGAAGTGTTGTTTATGAATAAATCTCGCACTAAGTACAAATGTGGCAAATGTAATGCTGAACGCTCTAATTGGAGCGGACACTGTGATATGTGTGATAGCTGGAATACTTTTGAAGTAGATCTAAATTCAGATACTACTCCAAAAGGTCTATCAAACAAGAAAGGCAGAGCCGTTAAGTTCGTTGGGCTTAAGGGTGAAAAAGAATTTATCCCGCGTATAAAATCTCATATAGAAGAATTTGATCGGGTTTGCGGGGGAGGCTTAGTACCAGGTTCTGCAATTTTAGTGGGGGGCGATCCCGGCATAGGAAAGTCGACATTCCTCTTACAAGTTTGTGCTGCCGTCGACAGGAATAAGGGCGTTAGGTGTTTATACATATCAGGTGAGGAGGCTATTGATCAGGTTAGGATGCGAGCGAGAAGGCTAGGTATAGAAAATGCAAACGTCGAGCTAGCCTCTGCAACAAATGTCAGGGATATTATTGAATCATTAGACCAAGAAGAGTCAGCAACATTAGTAGTTATAGACTCGGTTCAAACACTTTATATTGATAACTTAGACGCAGCTCCAGGAAGTCTAACACAAGTCAGGACATCAGCACAGGAACTTACCCGCGTATGTAAAAAAAGAGGTTTCTCTCTATTTTTAGTAAGCCATGTCACTAAAGAAGGAAATATTGCTGGGCCTAAAACACTTGAACACCTAGTCGATTGCGTTCTTTATTTTGAAGGAGAGCGTGGTCATCAATTCCGAATACTACGTACAATAAAAAACCGCTTCGGACCATCAGATGAAATTGGTGTCTTTGAGATGACCAATACTGGTCTAACTGAAGTCTCAAATCCATCAAAAATGTTCTTACGCGATAGGGAAAATGAGGTAAGTGGCACAAGTGTGTTCGCTGGAATTGAGGGAAGTCGCCCAATGCTTATGGAAATTCAAGCTTTAACTGCTCCCACAAACCTTGGCACACCTCGAAGAGCCGTTATTGGTTGGGACTCCAATCGACTTGCCATGATAATAGCGGTATTAGAGGCTCGGTGCGGTGTATCAATCAGCAATCAAGATGTATATTTAAATGTGGCTGGAGGCTTGCGCATAAAGGAACCAGCGGCTGATTTGGCTGTTGCTGCAGCGTTAATCTCATCTATAACTGGGAGGTCAGTATCTTCTGGTTTGATCGTCTTTGGTGAAATCGGCTTGTCAGGAGAAATCCGCCCTGTTAATCAAACTAATATTCGATTGAAAGAAGGATCCAAACTTGGCTTTACTGGGGCAATTTGTCCGTTGGAGTTAACCAAAAATAGTTCTAAAACTCCTGAACCTAAGGTAGAAATGGATATAAACAGTGTGAACCATTTGGATGATCTGATAAAATGTTTTAACAAAACATCAGATACGTCAACTGATAGTGACATGGAGGGCTGAGGTTTTGGAACAAATTCCGATAAATACCTTAGATCTTGGAATAATCATATTTCTCTTTATAGGTGCTATAATGGGACTTATCCTTGGCTTTGTTAGAGGAGGTTTATTTGTTGTTTCATGGCTTGGATCAGCTATAACGACGATTCTAACCTTTCCCGAAATACGTCCTACAGCAAATAAATATATCGAGAACCCGCTTATCGCAGATTTGGCATGCGGATTTGGTTTGTTTATTATTACACTCATAATATTATTTTTGGCAAGTTCTCTAATCGGTTCTTGGGTTAGGAATTCGCGTCTTAACGCTCTTGATCGTTCTCTTGGAATGATAGCAGGAATTTTCACAACCGGTTTAATTTTAGTTTTATCATTTAATATAAGTGGCATATTCTGGCCTACTTCTAAGCAACCTATCTGGATAACAGAATCAAGATCATTAATATTATTGCAAAAAGGTTCAGATGCATTAAGTAAACTGCTTCCATCTGATTTTCAGATGTTAACATCTAAGACAATAACTGATGGGACTTCTAATACTAAAAGGTTACTTGAGAAAAAAGCTTTTGATTTATTAGTCCAACCAAACGATAAAAATTTAAATGTTCAGGATAGAGATGGTTATAACAAAAAGGAAAGGAAGGGAATAGAAAACCTTCTTAATAAAACAGATTAAGATTTCATACAGAAAATATTTTATATTTCAATAACTGAAAAGCACGAAAATAGTTTCATTTGTGCAATTATAGTCGGCCGGTTTTAAGCTACAAAAATCAACTTTTTTGAATAGTTAAAGACTACGATGTTTACTCTAATAAAGTAACGGAACTTACTGGAGACTTATTATTATATTTTAAAGATATAAAATACTTAACTATCATTAAAGCATTCTGAAACCTTACCATTTAAAAGCGACAATTTTACTTTTGTTTTGCCAATATGATATCGCCCCTAGTAGTAAATTAATCGTATTTCCAATAAATAATTAGCTCTTTTATTATAATTTGAATATTGATGCTAAGACTAATAATACAAATAAGAACTAGCTTTTGATGAATTCTACAAACTAAATACAAGAAAATAACCAATAAATAAAAAATTTTATGCAATATAATAAAAAAAATATGTTATAAAAATACGCGAGATAAAATTCAGCAAATTAGCCCGATGAACAATATTAATATAGAAAAATTTAATTACGAACGACCGAGAGATGAGTGCGGAGTTTTTGGCGTTTACGGTCATCCCGATGCTGCTGCAATAGTAGCTCTCGGACTGCATGCACTGCAACATCGTGGGCAGGAATCAGCCGGGATAGTTTCCTTCGATGGCAACCAATTTCATGCGGAGCGCCATATGGGCCTAGTCAGTGAACATTTCACTAAAACCAAACTACTTGATCGACTTATTGGCCCTGCAGCTGTGGGCCATGTAAGGTATTCCACCGCTGGTGATACGGTTCTGCGGAATGTACAACCCCTATTTGCAGACCTTGCAGGTGGGGGGTTTGCAATAGCCCATAATGGAAATCTTACAAATGCACTGAGCCTACGCAATGAATTAGTTAAACACGGCTCAATTTTTCAATCGACTTCTGATACCGAGACGATTCTTCAATTAGTTGCGCGATCTAAACGTAGCGATACACTATCTCGTTTTATAGATGCACTTTTTCAAATTGAGGGTGCTTATGCTTTAGTTGTATTGACCAATAAGAAATTGATTGGCGCACGTGACCCTCTAGGAATCCGACCTTTAGTGTTAGGTAAATTGGATGGTCATTACATATTAGCCTCTGAAACTTGTGCCTTCGATATTATTGGAGCAACCTTTGTTCGAGAAATCGATAATGGCGAAATAGTTATAATTACTGAGGATGGCTTAAAAAGTGTAAAACCTTTCCCTCCATTGGGATCACGCCCATGTATTTTCGAATATATTTACTTCTCGAGACCAGATAGTATAATTGGTGGGCTCAGCGTATATGAATGTCGAAAAAAATTTGGAGCCCAATTAGCTAATGAATCCAACATATCTGCCGACGTTGTTGTTCCAATACCGGATTCTGGTGTGCCAGCAGCAATTGGATACGCGGAACAGTCTAATATACCCTTTGAATTTGGAATCATACGGAATCATTACGTTGGAAGGACTTTTATTGAACCCTCCGACCAAATCAGAAATCTAGGTGTCAAGCTTAAGCACAATGCCAATGCTTTATTGGTTAAAGGAAAGAGGGTTATTTTAATCGATGACTCGATAGTACGAGGCACTACCTCTGTTAAAATTATACAAATGATTCGAGATGCCGGTGCTAAAGAAGTTCATATGCGCATAAGCGCCCCTCCAATTATTCACCCCGATTTCTATGGAATTGACACTCCTAATCAGAACCAATTATTAGCAGCCAATCACAACCTTGAGAAAATGTGCGAATATATAGGCGCAGATAGTTTAGCTTTTCTAAGTATTGATGGACTTTATAAGGCTATGGGCCACAAAAAAGGGCGGGATAGTAGAAATCCATTTTATACGGACCATTGCTTCACAGGCGATTACCCTACACAACTAAGAGATCAGGAGAGTAAGACTAATGTTCGTCAGCTATCATTACTTTCTGAACCTCTTTGAAAGTTGATATTGCAAACTAATTTTCTACTACATCAGTATAACAAGCAGGAATATTAATGATAAAATTAGTTCCCAGCCTAAGACCCCTCGAGGGAAAACTAGTTCTAGTTACCGGAGCTTCGAGAGGCATTGGAGCCGCTACAGCGAGACTTCTCGTAAAAAAAGGCGCGCATGTAATTCTAATAGCTAGAACTCAAGGAGGTTTAGAGGAACTCGATGACCATATCAAAGAAATAGGAGGAAAATCTACTTTGGTTCCAATGGATTTAGCTGACTTTGATAAAATAGACCATATAGGGGCAACTATATTTGAGCGTTTTGGTAAATTAGATGGTTTAGTTGCTAATGCTGGATTACTTGGAACAATGGGACCTATAAACCATATAACCCCAGAGATCTGGGACTATACTATAGCGGTAAATGTAACGGCAAATTGGCGGTTAATACGCAGTCTCGACCCGCTTTTAAGAGAATCTGATGCTGGTAGAGCTATTTTTCTAACCTCGGCTGCGGCAAGGCAACATAGAGCATTTTGGGGAGTTTATTCGGTCTCAAAAGCAGCACTTGAAATGATGGTTCACACATACGCTAAAGAAATTCAAAAAACACAAATCCTGGTAAATCTTTTTGATCCAAGGCGCACGAGAACAAAGATGAGAGCTGAAGCCTACCCGGGTGAGGATCCAAACATTTTAAAAACTCCAGAAGATGTAGCAGATCAAATTGTTGAAACAGTTTTACCTTCATACTCACTTAATGATCAAATTATTGTGGCCAAAGACCCAATAAAGTAAATTCGAATAGGAGTTGTGATTTGAAAGAATGTAGTAAATCAATTATGCGCAGAATGCATGAACCTAATTTCTCTAATCGTTATTTTGTTGGTAAAGGTCTAGATATTGGCGGTGGTCCAGACCCTCTAGGATTATATCTCGAACTTTTTCCTCGTATGCAAGGTGTAAAGATTTGGGACAAAACTGACGGAAATGCTGAAACTTTAGATACGATTGAAAGTTGTATATTCGACTTTGTACACTCTAGTCATTGTTTAGAACATCTAGATGATCCTTCCCAAGCTCTACAAAATTGGTTTAGAGTTCTTAAACCAGATGGATATTTAGTTATAATGGTTCCAGATGAAGATATGTATGAACAAGGGGAATTCCCTAGCACTTGGAATGGAGACCATAAATTTACATTTACTATTTCCAAAAAAAACTCATGGAGTCCGAAATCAATTAATATCTTGGACTTATTAGAAACTCTCGACGAGAATCATGAAATTATCAAAATACAGAAGTTGGATGCCAGTTATAGATATAATATACCGAGGTTTGATCAATCACTTACCCCTATTGGCGAATGTGGAATAGAAATTATTATAAGAAAACGCCCCGAAAAAGAAGTCGAAGATGGAGGGCGTATGCCGCCAATAGGTATAGTTAGTAAAATCGAAGAATTTTTACTTACAGGTTTTAAAGCAAGCTAATATCAATAAATAGTAAGTTATTTAAATAATATTATTTTTCTAGAATGCGTAAAGAATTTTATTTACACCAAACATATAGAAAAAATATGTCATCGTATTAGTCCGCGCCTACCTGATATTTGATCTACCGTTTTATCTTTCTCTCCATATGGCGGCGGTGATGAAAAACAGTTAACATTACCAAGAGAATTATAACAGTAAATTTCTTCAGGAACGGAATAATCATCTTCCTCACAGAAATTTTGGCCAGTTTGCAGCCTAACCGTGGAGCAATTTTTTCCAGAAGTATAAGAAATCACATGATCTGAAATAGTTTTTCCTGTAGTCATAACTGTTACACCATCCAATGCCATCATATCAGTCATTGCAATCGGCGCAGGACTAACAGCCGCACAACTACTTAGAAGAATTGAAAGCATTAACATATATATTTTCACTTAACATTCCTAAAATCTCTGATTATTTATTACCATAATTACAAACATCTTTA
>JADHRD010000073.1 GCA_016777585.1 Rhodospirillales bacterium
CCTACTTCTTTTATCAAATGCTCCAGATTTTGAGTTCCATAAACAAGAGTGTCAAAATATAAATTTTTGATATATTCACTTGGTTTCTTTTGTTCTAATCCACGACCACCTCGATCAGCACTATTATGCCCGTGATCAAATCTACCAATGTAGGATGGCAGGTAACCACCACCATGTGCAGAAGCTATCTTTACCCCCGGAAATTTATCCAAAGTACCCTCATATATCAAATGAGCTAATGCGGTTGCCGTCTCAAGGGGGTTTCCTATCATATTAGTAAGAAAACCTCTACCTTGTAACCTAGGTTGCCCTGACTTGGGTGAACGAGGGTGGATGAACACGACAATATCTAGTTCTTCTGCTTTTTGCCAGAAGGGATGAAACTTCGTATCTGAAAGCTCCTGACCCATAATATTCCCTGTAATCATACAACCTCTGTGGCCCAATTGTTTAACCGAATGTTCAAGTTGCTCGGCAGCAAGATGCGGGTGTTGTAAAGAAACTACTCCTAACGGAACGAAACGGTCACTATTAGCGGAACACACCTCTGTTAACCCTTCATTCTGAAGGATTGCAACGTCTCGCGCTAACTCGTAATCGGCCCAAGGGAAATGCTGTTCAGTACCAATACTTAAAACTTCTACATCAGTACCCATTTGATCCATTTGTTTGAGACGTACACTGATATCTTCAGTTTTCTTTAATTGACCTTCGTAAGGGTTTTCTCCCTCAAGCTCCTCTCTTCCCTCTACCATTGGCCAAATATTGGATAATTGGCAATGTGCATGCATATCTATCACAGGCATCCTTTTGCCATTCACTGAGACTGGCCTTGGCGTCTCTGGTTTTGTTGTTGAAGGATTATTTTCAAAACCAGGAGTTTCTGAGTGATAATGAAGGTCACATCCTGTAAAACTTAAATTATTTTTTTTTATATCCTCAGTCATAATTTTACTCTCTTTTAAGTTGCTATATTTAAACTATTTACCTTGAAATAATGGAGAGCGTTTTTCCATAAAAGCTGTTCTACCCTCAATATAATCATCACTTGAGAATGCGTTATCAACAAGTAATTTTACCATTTCCAGATTTCGATCATCCTGATCTTTTTGAGTTTCACAAATATTAAATTTCATCGATTTGATTGTTAATGGAGCATTTTTCGATATCTGAACAGCATAATCATTAACAAATTGGTGCAAATTATCATCTAAAATATTTTGCACCAAACCTATCCGTAACGCCTCACTGGCATCCAATAGACGCGCTGAAAATGTAATATCACTGGTTACTGCCGGACCAACCAAATCAACTAGCCTTTTTAAATTATCAAATGGATATCCAAGGCCTAATTTAGCGGCTGGGAGAGAAAATTTTGATTTCTGCGAGCAAAACCGAATATCACAACATACAGCCAAACCTAAGCCACCGCCTATGCAATAGCCATCAATCTGAGCAATAGTTGGTTTACTCATATTTATAATAAAACTATTAACGGTAGATACACGCTGATTATATTGTTTTATAGCTTTTTTACTCGCTCTTTCTGTACCAAACTCAGATATGTCAGCACCCGAAACAAAAGACTTTCCTCCTGCGCCTGATAGTACAACAACTCTAATCGCATTATCATTTTCAAACTTTTTTAGAACCTCTTCGGCAGAATGCCACATATCCAATGAGACGGCATTGTGCCTCGCTGGGTTATTAAATATCAGGCGACCAATTCCATCTTCCACCTCTGATAATATCTTTCCTGTTGCCATCAAATCCTCCCTAGGAGCCACTTTTATACTCATTACGCTAAAAACATTAATATTAGGCTTTAAATGGAATAAGCATAGCCTGCCGCATCATTTTAATTTATTTTTGCATCCCTCAATGTCTCAAGTCACGACCAGAAACAAGTTTTAACACAGAATTTAAATCCTCAGGGACCTTATCACCACGCCACGCCACGTATTGATCTGGCCTTACAAGAATCAGATTATATTTATATAGATCCAAGAGATCTTTGCTAGTATTTTCATATAAAGCTATTGGAATTCCTAACTTTATAGCTGAATTAATAAAATTATCTGTGTTTATTCTAACAGATCCTAATTTTAACAACGTAAAACCATTGCTGAAATGATCAAATAAAGCTGAACCATCTTTCAACCAGGCATGAGGAGCCCGCCCTCCTGGTTGGCTCGTTGGAGTATAATCATAGGGGCTATTATTGGGAAATTGATTACCCTCATCAACGATGATAGGTGAATGATCATATCTGGCTCCAAGCTGAATACCAACACAAAAATATTCCTCCTTCAACTTCTTGAGAATTGATTTTGCTAGCTCTAATCTAATTTTTTCGCCCTCATTATCAGACCTTTCAATTCCATTTGGAACACTTAAGGAAGACTTTGCTTCAGCCAATGCATAAGATTGGGCTAAATTCCTGATAGCTACTTGCTGACGCTCAGTTTCATACGTTTTAATTAAAGAGTCTGTACCCCAGCCTTCGCAAACGGCAGCTAATTTCCAACCTAAATTGTCTACATCACCTATGCCTGTATTCATTCCAAAACCACCAGTAGGTGTAAATAAGTGAGCAGCGTCTCCAGCTAGTAAAATTCGGCCGACTTGATATTTTTCAGCCACCAAGGATAAACCAGCTTGCCAAGGTAAAGCTGAAATAACTTTCACAGGCACTTCCTCGCCAATAGCTTGGTAAATATATGATACTGGATCAACTTTATTAGGATCATCATCTCTACCAAGTTTTGCCCAAGTTAGGAATTTTCCTCTACCATCTAATGCAACTATTGAAACCCTGCCATCACTATTCATTGAATGGAATTGCCATGGTGGATCAATTTTCATTATTTTATATAAATCAGGTGACTCGAAATAAATTGACAGCATTCTACCCATCATAAAATCTACTTCATCGCCACTCTTTCCAGTATATTTAATACCAAGTATTTTTCTAATCTTTCCTTGCGCACCATCACAACCCACCATGTAGTCGCAAGTTAACCGCTCTATTTTATCATTTTTTAAATGGCGAAGATCCATGGTTACTCTTTTATTGGACTGAGAAAACTCTTCCATCACCCAACCGAATCGAACATCAATATACTTAGATCTATCAATTTCCTCTTTGAGAATTTTTTCAACAAACATTTGGGATGCGCGCTGAAAAGTCTCTGGACCTATTTCAAGATCATTAGATCCATGTTCACTGCGCTCTCTGAGCGTTGGTATGTTTATTCTGCATAATTCGTGAGAATTAATCCTTGTAACGAAGACAGCATCACCTGAATGATCTAGAGGCAAACCTACATTTCTGATTTTGTCGGCTAGACCCAATTTCCTATAATGTTCCATCGTTCTTAAGTTGTGAGTATTACCCTGTGGGTGTTGTGACGTCGTGAAGTTTTTCTCAATGATTAAACATCGAATTTTTCGAAAAGCTAAATCTAGAGCTAAGTTCATGCCAACAGGGCCAGCCCCAATAATTATTACTGAAAAATCTGATTTTATCTCTGACATTAAACTTTTTCTCTAAGATACTCTTTTTTATATGTTTTTATTTTACTAATCTCTCTCTATAAGCAATATATGTAGCACTCGCAAATATTAATCCCCCACCAACGAAAGTCCAAACACTTGGGTGTTCACTAAAAAAGAATATACCGAATAAACTAGCCCAAATTAATCTCGAAAAATCAAATGGCATTATTAGAGATACATCTGCTATTTTCATTGATTGTGTGAATAATAATTGACCAATTGTTCCTAATGCAGCAAGTAAAACTAACCAACAATATTGTTCTATAGACGGCCATTGCCAAACATACAAAGCTGGAACAAACGTAAATAACGTTAGAAAAAATAAAGCATAGATAGTCATGGTAACTGTTGAATTATCTTTTGATAAATGTTTTATGAAAATGACGGCTATAGACCAACTAAAAACCGCAATCATCGCATAAACTGCACCTAAACCAAGAACTCCAGAGCCTGGCCGCAGGATTATAATAGCTCCGATAAAGCCTAATATTAATCCCATAATTCTACGTGGACCAAGCCTCTCATGAAAAATCAAAACAGCAAGCAAAGTTATAAATAATGGAGATGTAAAACTTAACGAAGCGAGTTCAGCCAACGGCATCAAAGTTAATGCTAAAAAATAAAACAACATTCCTCCGGCATGAAATATGCCTCTTAAGGCCATTCCGCCAATGTTATTTGTCTTTAAACTAACAAAACCTCGCTTCATAAGGATTGGCAATAACATGCTCAAGCCAATAATATTTCTGAAGAAAGCGATCTCAAAGGTGTGTAATTCACTTGATAAATGCCTAACAACAACGGTCATAGCAATTAAAAAGAATGTTCCAAGCAGCATGTACAGTATGCCACGAAGATTAGTTGAGATAATCGTTACTTTTGAGTTCATTAAGGTCCAAAATACAATGAAAGATAATATGACGCCATCTGGGGCTAACGTGGTTTAGGCTGGCAAGTCCTAATATGAGCTTTATCCTGATGAGAATGAATTTTATCTTTATTTAAGGGTATCTTGCTTATGAGAACAAGATAAAACTAAATTAAACATATCATAATTCAATTAATATTTACTATTCTCATAAGTAAAGCTATTGTTCTAGAACATATTTAGAAAAACTATCCCGCATAGACTTTTCTGAAATATCCTTAAAAATTATGATTAATCGAGACAACTTATCTTCCGAAGGCCATTTTTCTATTAATGTTGGGTCATAAAAAGTTGTCCCAACAGCCTGAAGTAATATCGGCATCTCAAAAGTATTTAACTTAATAATACCTTTTAGTCGAAGCATTGAGAAAGGCCGAAGAGAATAAAGCATCGCCAACCAAGATCGTAGTCTAGACTCGTCGACATCTTCGTTAATTAAAAATGAACAGCTACGCACATTGTCATGCTCTAATAGACTGCGGTCTTGGTCCAAATGATGATGTTTATGATGCGAATGATGATGTTCATCGATTTCAATTAATCTATCTAATTGCAAATTCTGAAACAAATAATCAGGATCAATCTCGCCATTTTTAATGTGTTTATAATTAGAAATTGGATTTATCTCATCTAGAGTTTCTTCTAATAATTTAATCTCACTCTCTGATGCTAAATCACACTTTGTTATAATGCATAAATTACTTTGAGATATTTGGACTTTTGCCTCTTTGTGCTGTTTGATTTGCCGAATACCTTGTGGTGCATCGACCAATGTAATGACATTATTTAATTCACATTTCTTCGAAACCACAATATCATCGGTTATAGTGGCGACAATTGGCCCAGGAATAGCCAAGCCAGTAGTCTCTATGACAATACGATTAAAATAAGGGATTTCATTATTCTCAGCCTTAGCAAAAAGATTGATAATTGTATCAACAAGGTCCCCTCTAATTGAGCAGCATATACAGCCATTTTCTAATACAAGAGTATTTTCAATGGAACTTTCTATCAGAAGGTTATCTAAGCCAATCTCACCAAACTCATTAATGATTAGCGCTATTTTATCCATTTTTGGTTTTTTAATAAGCTGATTAATTAGAGTAGTCTTTCCACTCCCTAAAAAACCAGTTATAATCGTTGCAGGAACCATAATACTAAACTCTATCAGAAATTATGTTGAAAACATCACCAACAAAGAGGAATAATATATTATTTTCCAAGCCTTTCAACATTTGCATAACAATAATGACGATATAGAATAAAAAAGATAACTGTAGGGAATAAATAAAAAATATGTCTGAAACTCTCTCAAAAAATATGCGCTTACTGGATCATAACACATTGGGCGGCTTCGGAGGCGTTGGTGAAGGGATGGCGTTGCAAGTAACAAACAAGGGAAAGAGAGTTCTTTGGATTGCCCATGAAGGTCCTCCAAAAAATTTTACTGGCTTAGATGTAACAGACCCTAAAAATACTAGGATTATCTGTCAAACAGAGTTAAAACATCAGAATATGCGATCTAATTCGTTGGAGGTTACTGGTGATATTTTAGCCGTCGCCTACCAGGTTTATGAACTTGGACTTGAACCAGCTGGTGTTGAACTATTTGATGTAAGTGATCCAGAAAACCCTAAATCTATTGGATTTCATTCAACAGCTGGCCCCCACTCAAGGGGTGTGCATTGTTTATGGTTTGTTGACGGTGAGTACGTGCATATCGCAAGCGGTGCACCAGATTTTACTCCCCGTCACCCCCGTGACGATCAAATATATCAAATAATTGATGTCCGAAATCCCAGTAAGATGGAAGAAGTTGGAAGGTGGTGGTATCCAGGAACAAGAGAAGGTGATACTGAACCATTACCAGAACGCATTATTCCAGAACCTCTTGATGAGCTGAGGGGTGGTGATGCGTTTAGACTTCATAATTCCAACGTATATCCTGAAAGGCCTGACAGAGCTTATCTTGGATACATCGATGGTGGTGCTTTTATTCTAGATATATCAAACAAATCGAAACCTGAGGTGGTTTCCCACTGGTCCCCTCACAATCCTTACCCAGGTTTTACACATACTGTTATGCCACTCTTTGAACGTGATTTAATTTTAGTTTCCGACGAATGTATCAAGGACGATGCTGAGGATTGGCCTAAGCTAACTTGGGTTCTAGATGCCAGAAATGAGAAAAATCTAGTTCCGATAAGTACACTTCCTCTTCCTCCTGTTGAGGAGTTTGGACACAAAGGAGGCAGATTTGGGTCTCATAATCTGCATGAGAATAGGCCTGGTCCTTCTTTTCATAGTGAGGAAATTATTATTGGAGCATTTTTTAATGCTGGAATAAGGGTCTATAATTTAAGAAATCCATATCAACCTGAATTAATAGCCTATTTCGTTCCTCCTGGACCCGAAAACTCTCGAGTGCCAACCATCCAAATGAATGAGGTCTATGTCGACGAGAATGGTATTGTTTATGCGGGTGATCGATGGGCAGGTGGAGTTTATGTCATGGAGATGGATATATAAATACCTTCATAATTTATGGACTAATAACAAATCCAGAGACTGTTATAAAACGTCTTGAAACCGACCTTAGTAAGCAAACCGAATGCTTAACGAGCAATCTAGCTATTGTAAATTTTAATACCTCTGGTTTTCGATTAAATAATCCAGGTTGGGCAGACTTGAAAAATGCGGGCCCAATAAACATCGACTCAACTTCAACAATGTTTGAAATCGTTCGAGAGAAAATAAAATCTAAAATTTCCCCATTCTCAAAGAATACAAATAGTTTCATTCGCGATTATTTAGATTATATTGAGGTTCAGGTTACTAAAATAAACATCTCTAAACCTCAGAATGAATTATTTGATCAATATGACTGGATTTTTTCAGCTTGGCTCCCACTGACTCACACACATATTCTCATAGATGAACTAAATGATAAAAAACCTATGGAGTTTGCCGAGTTTGATCTTTGTTATTGGACAGGTCAAAAAATTTTATGCATAAACCTTGGTAGTTCGAGTTCAATAATTCAATCAAAACAGAGAAAAATAGATTACTTGAAGAAGAGCAACCCCTTAGTTGAGATCATAACCATACCCAAAAATATAATTTTAAAAAAAGAAAAAAAGTTCCCATCTGAATTCTTTGATACTGATTTTAAGGAATTTTGGAATGGATTAAAAATTCCTTTGGGGCCAAATCAGCCGCCTGTCTTATCGCAATACTTTTCTGATCAATCTATCAAATAAATTAGTACAGTATGTAGACTAATTATCCTGAGAAAAAACTTCATCTCCATTTTCAGGAAAGATTTCAAAAGCATTTAAGGTTATTGCGACATTACAATAATAACCAACAATTGCGACAATATCCACTAGCTTTGGCGCACCAAATTCTCTTAGCGCAGTATCATAGAGTCCATCTGATACACTCTTATTTTCTAACAATTCGCAACAAAACTGATAAATAATTTCCTCGTCTTTATTCACAAACAATGGAACGACTTTAACTCTTAATGCTTCAATCACATCAGTAGACATACCAGCTTCAATAGCCAGTGGTCTGTGAACCTGCCACTCAAGGTAAATGTTCCATTTTCTTGCGACAATTAAAATGATAAATTCTGATAAACGCGGTGATAGCGAGGTATGAAATCTACAAAATGCACCTAATTTCTTATTACTATCTGCTAATTCAGCATTTCGTAACCAAGGGATAAACGGTCCCGCTACCTTACCACGAGATTTTATTATTTCATCTGCAATTATTTTTTGATCTTCTGACATCTCATCAATTTTTAGAGGTTCCAATCGTGCCATAAAGAAATATACCTTTTTACCATTAATGATTGTGTTTAATTAATGCCTATCACGACAGATTTATGTTCCGTATAGTGATTGATTGCCTCTTCACCCAAGTCCCGGCCGATCCCAGATTGTTTGTAACCGCCCATAGGCATGGCAGGATGCGGAAAAGGAGTTGAGTTGACATAAACTTGACCAGCTCTAATTTTTGGCACTAGTTGATGAACTCGCTGAATATTTTGACTCCAAATATATGAAGACAAGCCATAAGATGTATCATTAGCTAAATGGGCAGCCTCATCTAAGTCATCAAATGGAATCGCAGTTATAACAGGGCCAAAAATCTCTTCCTGCACAACTTTTGAGGATTGGGAGACATTTGATAATACAGTTGGCTCAATATAATAACCCGGCCCGTCGATAACCGACCCTCCCGTAATGGTCTCTGCACCAGATTTAAGACCTGCATCGATATATGATATCACTTTATCTCTATGATCTTTAGAAACTAACGGTCCAATTTTAGTTTCAGGGTGCAATCCAGGACCAACTTTCAATGAGCGAGCTTCTTTAGATATTCTCTCTACAGCCTCGTCAAATACACGCCTTTGGATGTATAAGCGCGACCCAGCGACACAAACCTGTCCCGTATTACCAAATATTCCCATAGAGATACCTTTTGAAGCTTTTTCAAGATCAGCATCGTCTAGAACAATAACCGGTGATTTACCCCCAAGCTCCAAAGTTACATTCTTCAATGTATCGGTCGCCGTTTTGTTAATTAATTTTCCAGTCGCAACTGATCCTGTAAAACTTATTTTACTTACCAAAGGATGTTCCACCAATGCTTGCCCCGCCTCATTACCTAATCCATTAACAACGTTTATAACTCCTGGGGGAATACCAGCATCTAAAGCGAGTTCCGCCAATCTCAAGGTAGCGAGAGGCGTAACCTCAGATGGTTTGATGACGATAGTACAACCAGTCGCTAAAGTAGGTGCAATCTTCCACATAGCTATCATAAGCGGCACATTCCATGGGATTATTGCGCCTACAACGCCGACAGGTTCCCTTTTAGTGTATGCAAAGAAACGTTTTTCCGGAATTGGCTCTCCTATGTCCATAGTTTTACCATTTAATTTAGTGGGCCACCCAGCCATGTAACGTAATGTTTCAATTACATTTCCAACCTCAACAAATTGGCCAACAACACTGGGCATACCAACATCAAGAGCTTCTAATTGACCTAACTCCTCAGCATGGCCCTCGATTAGGTCCGCAAACCGGTGCATTAACTTCTCTCGACTTGCAGGCGGCATATCCCTCCACAATGGATCATTTAGCGTTGCATTAGCGACTTGAACCGCCTCATCAATATCTTGTGAAGTGCCTTTTGGAATTTCAGTCAAAATACTACCACTTGAGGGATCGATTACTGGAAAAGAACCACTCTTTGAACTTTTGACCCAGTTATCGCCTATTAAATGTTTCATTTCTTGCTCAAGAAAGCGACGCGTATCTGGGATCAAGCTATTAAAATCATTCGCCATAACATTCATTTAGTAAGTCCTTCTATTAATTAGTTCATCATATATTTGTTTCTATGGTGTAGTATTTTTAATGCTACCGCAATTAAACATTAGTTAAATTTTTGTGAAACCGTGGTCTTTGTATACAGTACCAAGCAGAACGCTTTCTTTAAGTCTAATTAAAATTATTAACGTCTTGTCGATTTCATGCTTTGGAATTTGGGTGATAATATATTGACTTAATAGTTCATTAAAATATATTTCCAAGGACTTTTCTCTAAATTTTTATCAACTTTAACTTCAATTAGCGCTGGGCCACCATCAGAGATTGCAGATGTTAAAGCCGTTTTCAAATCCAGAGAATTTTTTACACAATAACCTTTTATATTAAATGCTTCTGCTAATTTCTTAAAATCTGGATTTAATAGTTCACTGCCAAGCGGTTTGCCTTTATAAATTCGTCGCATGTCACGTCTAACATTTCCAAAAGCCGAATTATTCATTACGATTGTTATGAGACCTATACCCTCCTGAGCAGCAGTCGCAAGTTCCTGAACACCAAACATAAACCCACCATCGCCGGTGACAGAAATAACAACTTTATCTGGATTTGCCACTTTTACTCCCAAAGCTGCCTGAAAACCAAAACCTAGATTGCCCTGAAAACCACAGGTAACATAGGTCCTTGGTTCATAAACGGGAAATGCGAACTGTGAAGTGAACCCTATTTGTGTTATTTCCTCAACAAAAAAACCATCTCGAGGCAGAACTTCACGAATTACACTTAAATATTCAGCATGAGGTTTTACTTCCTTTACCTTTTCATTGGCCCAATCATTCGCTTTAGCTATTTCTAACTGTCTTTCTGGCTTTGGATTATAAACCGACTTTAATAAACTGTTTAATGCCTTAGCTGCTACTGCAGCATCTCCAACTATTCCAGCATGAGGAACCAATCGGTCCATTTCAATTGGATCAATATCAATTCTGATTAAGTGCGGCGGAGCAAGAGGATTTGTTACAGCGCCCAATGGATTGGACCACCTCATATAAGGCATTTCAAGTCTTGTACCTATTCCAATCAGAACATCGGAATCGCGCCATAAATCATGAGCAGCTACAGAAGATACACCCAAATAATGATCCTCACTAACAACACCGCGACCTCCCCTGAATGCACCAACAGGAGCTTGAAGCGTTTCTGCTAGCTCAAGGACCTCTTTACTCGCTTCTTGCGCGCCACTTCCTACTAAAATAATTGGGCTCTTAGATTTTTGAATAATCTTCGCCGCCTGTTCTATTTCGTTTTTATTTATTTCCAGATTTTTTTCAATCTCAACAGCTGGGAGAAGACCAACCATTTCGTTCTGAGCCATATCGTCCCAACACATCTCGACCGACACCGGACCTGGCCTACCAGACATCATAACCTTAAATGCCTCATTAATAATCTCGGGTGCATCTGAAGCACGGTCAATTCGGACTGACCATTTTGTTAAAGTTTCTAATGTAGCTATTTGATCAGGTAACTCATGTAAATGTCCTCTAAATTTTCCGATTGCTTCTCTCGGTATTTGGCCAGTAAGACATAAAATTGGCACATTTGCTCCCCATGCGGTGCATAATGCGGCCATAGTGTTTAAAACGCCAGGGCCAGGAACGACTGAGTAAACACCAACTTTACCTGTGGATTTTGCGTACCCAAAAGCCATATACGCTGCGGCTTGCTCGTGCCGAGCACCAACAGTTCTTATACGCGACCGCATACGAGATAAAGCATCAAAAATAGGATATGTTTGAGCTCCAGGTATTCCAAAAACCGTATCGACTTTGTTATTAAGAAGTGATTGAACGATCGCTTCGCCGCCGCTCATAACTTTTTTTGATAAATTCTCCATGACTTTCCTTCAACAAGAATTCTAAACAAAAATAAATTACAGATCCCAATTAATAATGCAAATTAGATCTTGCTATTCGAGGAGATAGGTTCTTTATTATTTCGATTAATTAAAAAAAATATTAGTCAAAATCTTAGCTGATCAAAGATTACTTTAAAAGCATCAAATAACCTTTCAATTCGTATTTTATTGCTAAACTATCTAGCGAAAGGCCTTACAAAAGACGTTTTTGTTTGCTCTCTAGAATAATT
>JADHRD010000074.1 GCA_016777585.1 Rhodospirillales bacterium
TTTCGCTCGATCAAATTGATGGAATTGCCGCAACCGGGGGCCCGGGGCTAATTGGAGGAGTTATAGTGGGCGTTATGTATGGAAAATCAATCGCAAGCGCCAAAAAAAAACCATTCTTTGCAGTTAATCATTTGGAAGGACATGCATTAACAGTCCGCTTATGTGATAACGTAAATTTTCCATACTTGCTTTTGTTGGTCTCTGGCGGTCATTGTCAGTTGCTAATTGCGCAAGGTATTGGCAAGTATAAAAGACTCGGAACCACATTAGACGATGCTCTAGGTGAGTCATACGATAAGTGCGCCAAAATGTTGGGGCTTGGTTACCCTGGAGGTCCAATAGTGGAAAAGTTTGCAAAAAATGGTGACGGTGCAAGGTATAGTTTTCCGCGACCTATGCTAGGACGAAAAGAATGTAATTTTTCTTTCTCCGGACTTAAAACAGCTGTTCGGCGCCAAATTGAAAAAATAGGACCTGATCAATTAAATAACCAAGTTATTGCTGATATATGTGCCTCATTTGAGCAAGCCGTTGGTGATGTATTATTAGACAGATGCCAAAATGCACTTGATCAGTTTAAAAAGTACTATCGTGGACAAGTAACTTTGGTGATTGCAGGTGGGGTTGCAGCCAATCAGGCTCTGCGAATCAGGTTGAACGACCTGAAGGTAAGAGAAAATATTATTTTAAAGATGCCACCAGTTGATTTGTGTACAGATAATGCAGCAATGATAGCTTGGGCTGGGATTGAATATGCAAGAATTGGAAAATCCAATACTCTTGACTTTAAGCCCAGACCACGTTGGCCTCTAGACCCAGACGCGTCAAAAGCCATTGGGGCTGGAATTAAAGCCTAGTTTTTTAATATTATTTATCTTGTTATAGTCCAACTATATTGAAATAATTAACACTATGAGTTCAATTGGTATTATAGGATCAGGGGCATGGGGGACTGCTTTGGCAATGGCAGCGCATCGTGCTGGAAACGAAGTCCTTATCTACGCACGCGAAACACATGTGGTCGACGCAATTAACCGAACATTTGAAAATACAACATTTTTACCCAATATATCCTTGGATCCAAACATCAAAGCTACATCAAAATTAAGGGATTTATCAGGAAGTAGCATAATATTATTAGTGCCGCCTGCACAATTCATGCGGCCAACATGCGAGAACTTATCAGAGTTTTGTCCAAACGGTACGCCCCTTATTATTTGCTCAAAAGGAATAGAAGAAGAAAGTGGGGCATTGATGAGTGAAGTTGTATCAGAGGCTCTGCCAGGAATGCCAATAGCTATTCTGTCGGGTCCAACATTCGCTCAAG
The DNA here is from genome assembly GCA_016777585.1 of Rhodospirillales bacterium. GTDB lineage: Bacteria > Pseudomonadota > Alphaproteobacteria > Rhodospirillales > UBA2165 > TMED23. Next base: position 1,328 of record JADHRD010000074.1, read on the forward strand.
AAGTTGCTAAAAATTTGCCTGCGGCCTTAACACTTTCGTGTGACGATGAGACCTTAGCAAAAGTTCTATTGGAGACGTTAAGTTCTCGTTTTTTTCGCATCTACAGATCCCGAGATATTATCGGGCCTCAAATAGGTGGAGCAGTTAAAAATGTTTTAGCGATAGCTTGCGGAATAATTGACGGCAAACAATTAGGTAGTAACTCGAAAGCAGCTATAATGACCAGAGGCCTTGCAGAAATTACTCGTCTCGGAGTTTCAAAGGGTGCTAAAGCCGAAACCTTGTTTGGATTATCTGGACTAGGAGATTTAACACTTACTTGCAACGACATTAAATCGCGTAATTTTTCTTTGGGTGTCGAACTTGGAAAAGGTAGAGAGCTATCAAAAATTATTGATGAACGTGACTCGGTAGCTGAAGGGGTATATACGGCCTCTTCAGTGATCTCTCTTGCCAAAAAGCTTAACGTTGATCTTCCAATTTGTTCTGCAGTTAACGATGTGCTAAATCATTCTTTAAGCATAAATAAGGCTATAAATACTTTACTAAATCGACCATTAAAGGCTGAAATATTATGATTAATTATTTAAATATTGGAGGTAGAGTTTATGCTTTTTCACATTCGTTGTAAGGATAAAACAAGTCAAATGAATATGCGAGCTTCAACGAGAGCAACACATTTAAATTACGTTTCTACATTTGGTGATTCTATACTTTTTGCTGGGCCAACTTATACCGATGAAGGAGAGACAGTAACCGGAAGTGTTTTTATAATTTCGTTACCCACAATTAGTGACGCAGAAGAATTCTGCAAGAATGACCCCTATCGTAAAATGGGCCTCTTCGAAACAGTTGAGATTGAACAAATTAAGAAAGTCTTTCCTAATGATAACAACACAAAGAAGCCTATAAACAAACACGGTAATTATGAGGGAACTGACGTTGGTTTTACATCAAAATCTTTTGATAAGGCGTAATTTAGAAATATTATATATTCTCGAATTGCGCTCATAATTAACGAAAGATAATGGAGTTCAAATCTTGAGTAGTAATAAACTGACTAAAGCCTGTAATATCGACGAGATAATGGAAAATGAATGTGTTGATATAAAAATAACTGAAAATAAAAAACAAAAATCATTATTTGCTGTGAAGAAAAATGGTAGTTTTTATGTTTATTTAAATTCCTGCCCCCATATCGGAACGCCTTTAAATTTAATACCAAATAAGTTTCTGAGCCATAATGATAATCATATTATTTGCTCGACCCATGGTGCGCTCTTTGAAATTGAGACAGGTTTTTGTATTTCTGGCCCATGTATAAATAAAAACTTAGCACAGATTCCTACTACAATAAAAAATAATGCTCTGTTCATAAAAATACCATAAGGGTATAAATATATACTACAATAATATGTCAGGGATATTTTTAATTAAAAAAGTGTCCGCATTAAACGACATGCAACCAATAATTTTTTGCTAAGAAAAACTTAGGGAGGTTAAAATAAGAAAATGCAAGAAGAGTTAATATTTCCTGTTCCCAATCACATAGCCGCTAATACACTTACTAACAATGAACAATATCTAAAAATGTATAAGGAATCCATTGATAATTCGACTAAATTCTGGGCTAAAGAGGGTGAAAGGCTTGACTGGATTAAAAAGTTCACAAAGATTAAAGAGTCAGACTTTAGTAATGAGGTGAGCATAAAATGGTATTATGACGGTACCTTGAATGTAGCCTATAATTGCATTGACCGACATCTGGAAAAGCGTGGGAATCAAACTGCAATTATATGGGAGGGTGACGATCCAAACCAGTCTAAAACTCTTTCTTACAAGCAGCTACATGATCAGGTATGTAGATTTTCGAATGCTTTAAAAAACGAAGGTATAAAGAAAGGCGATATTGTCACTATTTATATGCCTATGATTCCTGAAGCTGCAATAGCGATGCTAGCATGTGCTCGGATAGGGGCAATACATTCAGTTGTTTTTGGCGGCTTCTCACCCGAAGCTCTCGCAGGAAGGATACAAGATTGTAAATCAAATTGCATTATTACCGCTGATGAAGGCGTGCGAGGTGGAAAAATGATCCCCCTAAAAAATAATGTTGATGATGCAATTAAAAAATGTTCAACAATCGAAAAAGTTTTTGTTTGTAAACACACTAGCGGCGCGATTAATTGGAATAATGAAATAGATATTTGGTACCATACTGCGGTAGCAAATGCGAGTCCAGATTGCCCACCCGAAGAGATGAACGCTGAGGATCCATTATTTATTTTATATACTTCAGGATCTACTGGCAAACCAAAGGGCGTCCTTCATACAACAGGCGGATACCTCGTTTATGCATCAATCACACACCAGTACGTATTTGACTATAAAGATGGGGATATTTATTGGTGTGCAGCTGACGTTGGCTGGATCACTGGTCATAGCTATATAATTTACGGCCCATTAGCCAATGGCGCAATAACTACGATGTATGAAGGTCTACCAAACTGGCCAAACGCGTCAAGGATATGGGAAATTGTTGACAAGCATCAGATAAACATTCTGTATACCGCCCCTACAGCAATCCGCGCTTTAATGCGAGAAGGCGAAGAACCCGTTAAAAAGACTAGTCGTGCGTCTCTAAGGCTGCTTGGCTCTGTGGGTGAGCCTATTAATCCTGAGGCATGGATGTGGTACTATAAAATAGTTGGCGATGAACGATGCCCGATAGTTGATACGTGGTGGCAGACCGAGACTGGTGGAATTATGATTAGTCCCCTACCTGGAGCAACTGCGTTAAAGCCGGGTTCAGCAACTCGTCCTTTTTTTGGTGTAAAGCCTGCCCTCTTAGACGCAGAAGGAGAGATTCTAGTTGGTGCCGCCTCTGGAAATCTAGTGCTTCTAGATAGTTGGCCCGGGCAAATGAGAACTGTCTTTGGGGATCATGAACGTTTCAAAGAAACATATTTCAGAACCTATCCAGGAATGTATTTTACCGGAGATGGTTGCCGAAGAGATGAAGATGGATATTTCTGGATTACAGGGCGTGTTGATGACGTTATTAATGTATCAGGTCATAGGATGGGTACAGCCGAAGTTGAAAGCGCACTAGTAGCGCATAAAGATGTCTCTGAGTCAGCTGTGGTCGGTTATCCTCATGATATAAAAGGCCAGGGCATTTATGCATACGTAACTCTAATGGCAGGGGTTGAGGCATCTGAACAACTCAAAGACGAACTTATTAATTGGGTTAGAGCAGAAATTGGGCCAATTGCAAAACCTGACCTAATTCAGTGGTCGCCGAGTCTACCCAAAACCCGTTCTGGCAAAATTATGAGAAGAATACTTCGGAAAATTGCTGAAGATGATTTTAGAAACCTGGGTGATATTTCGACTTTAGCTGATCCAAGTGTCGTTGATAATTTAATTAGCAACAGAATGAATAAATAAAAATATGGCCTTTACCAAATTTTGATGAAAAAATTATGGTTTTATTTTTCTTTTATCTTAATTTTTTCACTAAATTTCACTGTCAATAAAGGCTAAGGTTCACTCTAAAAATCTGAGCACCGTCCATTTTTCTCCCAATCTCCATATCGGGTTGGTTCAGGCCCTTTTGGACCACCTATCTCTTTTGGTAAGCTCTCGTCTTTTCCCTGATTATTGAGAACTTTCTTATTTTTGATTATTTTAGTATTTGCAGAGGCCGTCTTTTCAGTTTTACTCATTGTACTTTACCTAATATACATTCAGAAATAAATTTTTTAGCGTCTCATAAAAGTTACTAGATCACTCGATCAAACAGGATACAACACTAAATAGCCGGAACAATTAATAATTGGACCTTACTGATTACTACACATTCGAATTTCTAATTGCAGCTTTTGCCGGATTTATGGGAGGCCTTATTCGTGGCTTTACGGGTTTTGGAGCTAACCTCATATGGGCCCCCGCATTGATCATGGTTATTGATCCAGTCCAAGCAGTTGCCATTATGGCACTGGTTGGAACGTTTAGCTCAGTCCAAATTGCAGTGCCAGCATCAAAACACGTTAATTGGCGAGAAATCTATCCAATTATTCTAGCGTCTTGGGTTACCGTTCCCATCGGTATTTGGGCTTTGTATTCACTGCCGCCAGATAATATAAAACGGTTTATTGGTGCCTTCATAATATTAATAGTTTTTATTCTCTTCTCTGGTTGGAGATATACTGGGGCGAGAAACGGTATAAAGGGAAGATTAGCGCAGTCGGTAACTGGAGCGATAGCTGGCCTATTTTCAGGTTTTGGTGGAATTGGAGGACCGATTCCCGTACTTTATTTTATGGCAAGCACGAGCCCAGCTAATATACAGAGAGCAAACAATGTTATTGCTGTGACCGCATTAATTCCAATGGTTATTATTGTTTTAACTTTTAATGGAGCAATTACCCAAGCAACGTTGATAAATTCTTTTATTTTATTTTTTCCTTTTTCACTTGGTGTTTTCCTGGGAACACACGGTTTCAAAATTTCTCAGCCGGAGGTTTTTAGAAAAATTGTTCTTACTTTGCTCCTAATCATTGGCCTAAGTTCGCTTCTATTTTAAATTAAACGATAATTGCAATTACAAAGAAATATACTATTCTTAATCAATGAATTACTTAAAAACATCCATACTTTTATCTGCCTTAACCTCAATTATTCTTTTCGCCGGTTTTCTATTAGGTGGTGAAGGCGGCATAATTATAGCTATAATAATTGCTATTTTTACAAATTTTTTTGCATATTGGAACTCGGATAAAATACTACTCAAAATGTACGGTGCATACGAGATAAGTATGCACACTGAACCAATCTACTACAATACGGTTAGAAATCTAGCGAGAAATAGTGGCCTTCCAATGCCTAAAGTATACATTTTAGAAAACGACCAACCCAATGCTTTTGCCACAGGGCGCAATCCTGAAAACGGTGCCGTAGCAGCCACAACCGGTTTATTAAGCACCCTGAACAAGAATGAAGTGGCCGGCGTGATGGCCCATGAACTAGCTCATATTAAAAACAGAGACACATTGATTATGACGATAACAGCAACTTTAGCTGGCGCCCTAACAATGCTTGCAACTTTCGCAATGTTTTTTGGTGGTCGGTCAAGAAATGGTTTTTTGGGGTCCATGGGCAGTATCCTTATTATAATAATAGCACCAATAGCCGCGAGTTTAGTGCAGATGGCAATCTCTAGGACTAGAGAGTATGAGGCAGACAAAATAGGAGCGGAAATTTGTGGTAACCCGGAGTGGCTTGCATCTGCTTTAGAGAAGCTTGATTCAACTTCGCATTATATAGAAAATAAAGATGCAGAAAATAATCCCGCGTCCGCACATCTGTTTATAGTCAACCCAATACATAAAAAATCAATCGATAACTTATTTTCCACTCACCCCAAGGTCACGAATCGAGTTAAAATCTTACGGGGTATGGTTAACACCTCACATAATCTAAAAACCGGGCCTTGGGGTTAAACATGACAGGTAATAAATCTGGATTATTAGCGCGAAGAATAGCTTTAAATGTCATTAATTCTACTTTGAAGTCCAAAAAATCTGCAGATGAACTTTTTAATAATCATAAAATGCTGAATAAAATTGATCAACGAGACAGAAATTTTTCATATAATTTGATTATGACAACACTCCGCCACTTGGGTCAAATTGATGATATGGTGAAACGATGCTTAAATACAGAGCTACCAAAGAAAGCTTATCTCGCTCGGGATATACTTCGACTAGGAATATGTCAGTTAGTATTTCTAAGAACGCCCCCACACGCGGCGGTCAATACAAGTCTGGTTATGGCTGAAATTGAAAATCAAGGGCCATATAAAAAACTATTGAATGCTCTTTTACGGCGTATCGAACGTGAAAAGACATCTATTATTAAAGAGCAAGATGCAGCCAAACTAAATACACCAGACTGGTTATGGAATTCTTGGGTAAACACATATGGAGAAATTGTTACTCGAAAAATTGCTTTGGCTCACATGAAAGTGCCCACGATAGATATCAGTGTAAAATCAAATATAACCGAATGGGCAAAGAAATTAGAGGGTGCGGTGCTACCAACCGGCAGTATAAGGCTGAGATCTTCATCAAATATTACTGCGATAGATGGATTTAATCAGGGTGAATGGTGGGTTCAGGATGCAGCTGCGCGCTTACCCTCTACACTGTTTACAAATGATCTTAAAGGTAGTTTAATAGCAGATATTTGTGCTGCACCAGGTGGTAAAACCGCACAATTAATTAATTCTGGGGCTAACGTCGTTGCTGTTGATAGGTCAAAGGCGCGCTTAAAAATTCTTAATGAAAATCTATCAAGACTATCATATGAAGCGAAAATAATTTGCACTGATGCTACGAAATGGAAACCAGGTAATTTATTTGATGGCGTTTTAGTGGATGCACCGTGCAGCTCCACGGGCACAATTCGAAGGCATCCAGATGTGAAGTATCTCAAAAGCCCTGAAGATGTTTCTAAAGCACACGACGCGCAACTTCGACTGTTAAGCAACGCTGCAGAAATTACAAAAATAGAAGGCCAAATAATTTATTCAACCTGCTCTTTACAAGCTGAAGAAGGCCCAGATATTATTGATATTTTTTTAAGAGAATATCCTAACTGGCGTCGAGATATAATAAAAAACGCATCCTTTAAAAATAATCGCGAGTTTATTACTAAAAATGGAGATCTGAGAACCCTGCCACATTTTTTATCTGGTTTAAAAGATTCGGATAATCAAAAAATTACAAGCGGAATGGATGGCTTTTTTGCCGCCCGATTAGTTAGACTAAACTAAAGTTAGCAAAATCTATAAACCAAAAAATTACTAAAAATTATAATAAATGATTTTATATTAATTTTGAACGGTCCATAATACAAAAATGGTAAATTCCAGTAATAAAAATCCTAATGGCATGTTACAAAAATTAGCAGAAAGATTTTCTTTGGCGCAACTCAATCCATTATCTGCTTTAAATCAAAAACCAAAATTTCTTTTTGGAACACCGCCTGAAATAATTACTGGAAATATTGAAATAGGACATTCTATTCTATCTGGTAAGTTTGTATTAGGTGATCAAAAAAGAAAGTTTAGTAATTTTTCTGATTTAAATAATATTAATAATGAACACTGGCTCGCCCATATTAATAATTTTACCTGGCTAAAAGACTTACGAGCAGTTTCTAATATTCCTGCAAGAAATTTAGCACAAGAGTATATTGAAAATTGGATAAGCTTAGAGAACAAACCATCAAAAATTTCTTGGAGAGCAGATGTCCTCGGTGATCGTCTAACGAGTTGGCTGACTCATTTTGGTTTTTATTCCAGTCACGGATCCCAAGATTTTTATGATAAAATTTTTCTATCGATTGCCCGTCAGGCGCGGTATCTAAATCGACATGCGATGAAGTCAGTCGAAGGTTCCGCCAGAATTGATGCCTTACGAGGTCTTATTTATTGCGGAGTTGCATTGCCTGGCTTTGATAAATATTTAATTAATGGTCAAAAGCATTTAGAAAATGAATTAAACTATCAAGTTTTTTCTGATGGTGGACATTACTCAAGAAACCCCAGTATTCATGCTAATGTTCTATTAGACATTGTCTCTATTCGTGAAACGTTTACGGCCGCTCATATTGAAGTTCCCGACTGGCTTACCGAAAAAATTGAGCAAATGGCGTCAATATTAAAGTCTTTTAGACATGCCGATGGAGGCTTAGCCTTCTTTAACGGATCCAATTTTGGAAATGTTACATCAATTGAAACCCTAATACAAAAGTCTACCACTAGAAATAAAGCTATATCAAGCGCTCCTCATTCCGGGTTTCATAAGCTATCTGCAAATAAAACTAGTGTTTTAATGGATACAGGCTCACCTCCCCCGAAATCAGCAAATAAATGGGGTCACGCGGGATCTTTAGCTTTTGAAATGGTTTGTGGAAAGGATCGTATTATTGTGAATTGCGGCAGTATGGAAAATTCAACTGTTGCTTGGAGACATGCTTTACGATCAACAGCGGCTCACTCGACTGTTGTTATTAATGATACAAACTCAACTAAAATTGATATTGAGGGGGGATATCTTCAAAGCCCCGGACAAGTGACATCTAGCCGCCGGGAAATTGAGGGGAGCTCAATCATAGAAGCAAGCTATGATGGGTATTTACCCTCTTTGGATTTAATTCATCGCAGGTTAATAATGCTTGCCCCGGATGGTGAAGAGATTCAGGGGGAAGATAATATACTTGGATCAAGCGATGGGCGTTATACAATAAGATTTCATTTGCATCCGAATATTCAAGCCACAGTCTTACCAAGCAAAAATTCGGTGCTGTTAAAGCCTCGAAAAGGCATTGGTTGGCGATTTACTTGTTTAGACCGAAAACTAGCATTAGAAGAAAGCATTTATTTTGGTGAAAACGGCATTAAAAGAAGGACGTTGCAGATAGTAATTTTTGGACAAATAACCAATGGCGGGGTCTCTATAAAATGGGGGATGAGTAAAATTTAATTAAAATATACAATGGTGTTTGCTTTGTAATATATTTAAAGAATGTTAGATTCAGCGTCTAAATTTCTATGGAAAACTTAAATGACTAAAACGTTTGAAGAACTCTTGACAGCCTTCGAAAGTAATACTGCAAAAATTGGTGTGGTTGGACTAGGCTACGTTGGACTGCCTCTTGTAACAACATTTTTTGAAGCTGGTTTTTATACCCTGGGCTTTGATATTGACGAAATGAAAGTTGGTAAACTTTTAAATGGAGAATCTTATATAGGCCATATTCACTCGGATACGATAGACAAAGCAATTATTGGAGAGATATTTCAGCCAACGGCTGATTTTTCTCGTATTAGGGAAGTTGATGCTGTAATTATTTGCGTGCCAACGCCTTTAAAAGATAAAGATCAGCCTGACCTAAGTTATGTTGAATCGACGGGCGATCTCATTTCACCATATCTCCGCAAAGGACAATTAATTGTCTTAGAATCTACGACTTATCCGGGGACAACTAATGAAATTTTAAAGCCAATACTTGAGAAAAGTGGGTTAGAATCAGGTAAAGATATATTTATTGCTTATTCTCCAGAACGTGAGGATCCAGGTAACCCAGATTTTAGCACTAAAAGCATTCCAAAAATTATCGGCGGAGACGGAAGCATTGCTGTGAAACTAGCATCATCAATGTATAACCGGGTCGTAATTGAGACAATACCCGTTTCCTCATTGGAAATTGCTGAAGCCGTAAAACTGACGGAAAATATTTTCCGTTCAGTTAATATTGCTATGGTTAACGAACTAAAAACCATTTTTAATGGAATGGGGCTAGATGTTTGGGAGATAATCTCAGCAGCCAAGAGTAAGCCTTTTGGATATATGCCGTTTTATCCTGGACCCGGGCTTGGTGGACACTGTATTCCTATAGATCCGTTTTATTTAACGTATCGGGCGAAACAGTTTGGACAAGAAACTAAATTTATAAAACTTGCAGGTGATATTAACACAAATATGCCCAATTATGTGATTAATATTCTTAAAAAGGCGTTGCTTGACCGATTTCAATTAGAGATTGATTGTGCTAGCATTTTATTAATAGGGATAGCTTATAAGAAAAATGTTGACGATACCAGAGAGAGTCCAGCCTATAAACTATTCGAATTATTGGAATCCGGGGGAGCAACGGTTGAATATTTTGACCCCTTCGTGGATATAATTCCTATAACAAGGGAGTATAGCCAATTTAGTGGTAGAAAATCGATTATTTGGTCAAAGCAAAATATTTGTGAGTTTGATGCCACTCTAATTTGCACAGACCATGATAATATAGACTACGAAGCACTTGTATCATATAGTAAGTTAGTTGTAGATACCAGAAATGTAATTAGCTCCACCAATAACAAATCCAATAATGTTATCAAAGCCTAAGTTTCAGTATTGATTACATAAAACTGGTGGTCTAAATAAAACCCAGAGACTAGCGAGTAATCCGAGATTATATTCCTTAAAAGCGAATTGCGAATTTTGAAATGAAAATATTAGTAACAGGTACTGCTGGTTTTATTGGTAACCATGTGGCGCTAAAATTATTAGAACAAGGGCATACGATTATTGGCATCGATAACTTAAACCCGTATTACGATGTCAATTTAAAAAATTGTCGATTAAAAAGACTTTTAGAACACGAGCTTTATATAAACTTTAAACTAGACATTACTGATCAATCCAAACTCAATGACGTTTTTAAAAGTCATTTACCCGACCGAGTTGTTAACTTAGCTGCGCAAGCTGGGGTACGCTATAGCCTAGATCATCCTAGAGACTATATTGATATAAATATTTCTGGTTTCCTAAATATTCTTGAGGCATGTAGAAATTTTGGAACCTCCCATTTGGTATATGCTTCTACGAGTTCAGTTTATGGTGCAAATACTAAAATGCCATTCTCAGAGAAACAAAATACAAACCATCCAAAGAGTCTTTACGCAGCAACAAAAAAGGCTAATGAGCTGATGGATCACTCTTACAGTCATTTATTTAGAATTCCCGTTACAGGTCTTCGCTTTTTTACCGTTTATGGGCCTTGGGGTCGACCG
>JADHRD010000075.1 GCA_016777585.1 Rhodospirillales bacterium
GTGCATGTCAATGTTGGACTGGCAAATTCATTATGTGGGATTTTAAATGCGGCTAGTGATAATATACCATTATTTATGATGTCGGGTCGCACTCCTTTGACAGAGGATAATCATCTAGGGTCCCGCAATACTCCTATTCATTGGGGTCAAGAAATGAGAGATCAAGGTTCGATTGTACGTGAAGCAGTGAAATGGGATTATGAATTAAGGTACCCAGAACAAATTTGTGACTTAGTGGATCGCGGTATGACCATCGCTATGGCGGCACCTCGAGGACCAGTTTATTTGAGTCTACCCCGAGAACCTCTAGCTAAGGCTTGGCCAGAAGAGCAACTAATCGATAATAAAATACAGTCTATTCCTTATTCCCCATCTCCTGATGAAAGTGCGTGCAATTTTGCACAGGAATTACTTTTAAAAGCACAGCACCCTCTTATAATCTGTCAGCGTGGAGACCCTAAAGGGGAATTATCGGAGGCTATCGCAACATTATCAGAGATGCTGGGAATACCTGTGGTTGAATCTTTTCCTTTGCAAAACCAATTGTCCAGCGATCATCCCATGCATTCTGGATTTAATGCGGGACCATTGCTTGAAAAATCTGACCTTGTATTAATAGTCAACAGTCAGGTACCGTGGATCAAGAGTATTCAGGGCCTTACTAATAATCCAACATTAATTCATATTGCGCTCGATCCATTATTTACGAATATGCCGTTTCGTAATTTTCATAGTGATCTGTCTATAATCGGCGATCCAGCAAAAACAATTAATCGCCTAAAAAAAGGCTTACCAAAGAATAGTCAAAGTGCGGTTCTACGTTATGAGAAAGTCAATCAGGAAAACACAGAAAGACGGATAAAACTTAAAGAAATTGCACGGATGGGTTCTGGATCACCTATGTCTCCGGAATTTGTTGGGCTTTGCCTCTCTGATGCATTAGATGATGAGGCTGTTATTTTTAACGAGCTTGGTGTTCCCATAAACTCGTTACACCTCTCAGGGCCAAACAGACTTTTTTCGACACCATTTTCTGGTGGTTTAGGTTGGGGCTTTCCGGCCGCTTTGGGTGCATCTTTAGCAAATCCCGATAGATTGGCTGTTGCATGTATTGGCGATGGATCATATATTTTTGCTAATCCGGTTGCATGCCATCAAATTGCGGAGTCGATGGAATTACCAGTTCTGATAATAATTATGAACAATGGAATATGGAATGCCGTAAGAAGAGCGGCTCGGAATGTTTATCCAGAGGGTTCTGCTATCAAAAAGAATGAAATGCCATTAACATCTCTCAACCCACTACCTGATTTTTGTCAGATTGCAGCAGCAAGCCGAGGCTGGAGTGAGAGAGTTGAAACGGGATCTGAATTGCCGGATGCATTAATGAGGGCTATTAACATTATTAAGACAGAAAAACGACATGCTCTGCTGGAGTTGAAGGTATCTATTCCAAATTAATACTAAAGCACATATGTAATAGAAAAATAGTCTTCGTCTGATTATTTCCTTAAAATATAGTCAGCAGCTTTTTCTGCCAGCATAATAACCGCAGCATTTATGTTGCCTCCAACCAGGTCAGGCATAATAGACGCATCAACAACTCTCAAGTTTTTACAATTTCTAACGTTAAGTTCTGGATCAACCACTGACTCATCATCTATTCCCATCCTACAAGTTCCCACTGGATGATAGACCGTCATTGCTGTTTCGCGTATAAAATTATCAATCTCGTCATTTGTTTGTATGTTTATGTCAGGAATTATTTCAGAACCCAAATGCTTGGCAAGTGATTTGTGGGATACCAAGGCTCGAATAATTTTGAAACTTTTTCTGAGAGTGAGCAGGTCTGCTTCGCTAGAAAAAAAATTATTTAGTATTTTTGGAGGCTCTTCCGGATCATTTGAATTCAAAGTTACGCTTCCTCTAGCCTCTGGCCTCAGATGAGCTGCTAAAATTCCTATTCCCGAGGGTCCTTTTTTCTTAAGTATTGGAAACCATTCATTCGCCTTAACAGAAAATAGTCTCATAAAAATCTGGATATCCGGAAGATCAACACCATCCTCACTTTTTAGAAAACCTGTTGCAAATCCGATGGCCTCACTGGCAGGACCAGTCTTAAAAAAATAAGCCCTAAACATATTCCATAACAAGCGATCGTACCTGAGATCTTCATTAAATTTTGAAAATGAGGTTCGTTCAAATTCCATCGTTATTGACGGGTGGTCCTGCAGATTGGCACCAACATTCTTTCGATCAGCTACTATTGGGATATTTAATTTTGTCAGTTGATCACTGGGTCCTATTCCAGAGAGTAATAAAATTTGCGCTGAGTTATAGGTGCCTGCCGATAAAATAATTTCCTTTGATGCTGATACGTAAAACTGCTTATTATTTCTTTTATAATTAATTCCTATAGCCACATTATTTTCGAACTTAATCCCAAGGACAAGAGAGCCGGTTAAAACCGTTAGGTTATTTCTTGATAGAACCGGATGTAAAAAAGATACTGATGTACTTTGGCGTCGGCCATTTGCGGTAGTAAACTGCATTTTGGCTAAACCATCTTGTTTCTCTCCATTGTAGTCATTCGTATGTTCGTATCCAAGGTCAAGGCCAGCTTTAATGTAGTCATCAAAAATATTATCCTCACTCCGAGAAATAGCTGTTTTGATAGGACCCGAATCGCCTCTATAACTAGTTCTTTCATTGAGGTAACTCTCTGATTTTTTAAAATAAGGTAAAACCTTTTCATAAGTCCAATCAGTTAAACCTTTTTCCCCCCAACGATCGTAATCTCCCCGATTGCCTCTTACGTATGCGGTCATATTTATAGAAGATGATCCCCCTAGGACTTTTCCTCGTGGATGGAAAAGTCTTCTATCATTCATACTTGGTTCGGGGTCAGACATGTAAGACCAATTATATTTGGGATTATTCCAAATCTTACCTGTGCCAAATGGAACTTTAAGAAGCCAGTTATTGTCTCGTCCGCCAGCCTCTAAAACTAAAACACGATTACTTGGATCGGCGCTAAGTCTATTAGCGAGAACGCAGCCAGCTGAACCGGCGCCAACTATAATATAATCATATTCAAGAATAGTTTGATGGCCCATGTGTGCGACCCCCTTTCCCCATTATCTATGTTTAGATTACTTTGCGGCTCTAACAGAGACCTCCATACTTCCAATTTTTTCTATGTTTGCTGTCATGGTGTCGCCAGGTTCCACAGGGCCTACCCCATCAGGTGTTCCAGTCATAATAATATCACCTGGATATAGTGTATAACGGGTAGTTGTGTATTCGATGCATTTTTGAACGTTATAAACAAGTTGACTCGTATTTGACTTTTGTCGCTCTACTCCATTAACCATGATGCTAAGATCAAGATTATTAGGGTCTTCAATCTCATCTTTTGTTACGAGCCAAGGTCCTAGTACGGAATAGGTATCACTAGATTTTCGAAAGCTTTGTAATTCTTTTCCTCGTGTTGTCATGTCGAGACCGATAGAATAACCAGCTACATGATCTAGAGCATTCTCTGCTCTAATATTTGTCCCCGCCTTACCAATTATTGCGGCTAGCTCAACTTCATGGTCATTTCTGTTTTCTGTAAATCGTAACTCAACGCCCTCACCAGCGCCTACAAGAGATGAATTTGACTTTAAGAACATTCCCCAATCCCAAATGTTTGTGATTGGCCTTTGTGAGACTATACCATCATCGGTATTACTCTCTTCAATGTGTTTTTGATAATTAATAGGCGCGCCTACTATATTCATCGGATTGGCGACAGGGCTTAGAAGTTTTATGTCTGTTAGATTTTTGGCCGCTGCGGTGTCACGTATATCCTTGATTACTGAGATGACAGCATCAAGATTAGCAATTAATTGATCACCGTGTGGATAAGGCCAAGTTAATGATGGAAGAACCATAAGGGCTTCACTTACATTTAATACGCTCTCTCCTTGCAGTAGGCCCAATTGATTGTCATCAAAACGACATATTTTCACTATTTTACCCCCAAAATATTTAATAGAATTATCGAATAATTACTTTTTATCACATACTTGAAAAATGGAATTATATGTTTGATGGTTATAGGATAATGATACTAATGTAAACGATTTCAAAACAATAAAAAACAACATATAAAATGGATTTATTATGTTAATTGGCGATTTACTTAAAAACTCCGCAAAAAAAACCCCTAACAAGATTGCAATTATTGAGGGTAATAATTTCGCAACGTTTCTAGAGTTGAACCAAGCTGCGAATCAAATTGCCAATGCTGTTATTCAAAAAACTATTAAAAAAGAGAATAACATAGGAATTTTATCGGCAAATTATTTTGAATACCCAGCAATATATTTTGGTTTAGCTAAATCTGGCCATATATTGGCACATTTATCGACTAGGTTTAGCTCTACTGAGCTAACACATGTAATTAACGACACAAATATTACACTAATTTTTATTCATACGAGTTTTCTTTCGCAAGTTATAGGGTTACTCCAAAATTTACCCAAGCTAAAAGATATTATCGTTTTTGGAGGAGATAATTTTGGGAACATTGATAATATCAATATATTATCATTGGAGCAGTTCAAAAAAAGTTCATCTGCTATGGAACCAGTTGTCGAGATAAGAACACAGGATCCATTCGCTATTACTTTTACTGGAGGAACAACGGGTTTTCCAAAAGGGGTGGTCGTTAGTCATGAGTCACGTGTAATTGCGAGTGTCAGGGGTGAGCGTGAATATGATATATCAAATCATGATATAAATTGTTGCTCGACTCCTTTTTTTCATATTGCGGGATTATTTGTTTGGTTCCAAACAAGTATAAAGATGGGGTGCACTAGTGTTTTACTCGCAAAATGGGATCCGGCTGAATTTATTCAATTAATTGAAAATAAATCTGTAACCTCGGCTTTTTTAGTGCCTACTCAAATTAGTAGTGTTTTAACTAATCCTGAGTTTTCGCGAGCGAGGGTAAAAAATTGGCGTTATTGTAATTATGGGGGTGCGCCAACTTCACCAGCTCAGTTAGAGATCATGTTAGATAAATTACCCGAACTTGTTTGGGAAGATCAGTATGGTCAATCGGAGGCCGGAAATTTAACTGTTAGACCAAAAGAATTTATATTATCTAAAGCTAAAAGTGTGGGCAGACCATTCCAAGGTCTTGAAATGTCAATTGTTGACAATCATGGCAATGAGTTAAATCAAGGGGAGCGAGGTGAAGTTGTAACCAAAGGGGTTCATACAATGTTAGGTTACTACAATGATCCTAAACAGACTTCTGATGCTTTTACTAAAAATGGTTGGCTTAAAACTGGAGATATTGGTTATTTTGATGAGGATGGTTTCTTATTTTTAGTTGATAGGTCAAAAGATATGATTATTTCAGGAGGGGAGAATATTTATCCGACTGAGATAGAGTCCGTAATATATTCTCATCCGGCCGTATTTGAGTGTGCCGTCTTTGGAATTCCAGATGATGAATGGGGTGAATTGCCAGCTGCACATGTTATACGCGTTGCGAATAAATCTGTTTCAGAACAGGAGCTAATAGAATATTGTCTCACTAAATTGGCCCGCCATAAAAAACCAAGATTAATTAAGTTTGTTGACTCTATTCCGAAAACAGCAATTGGTAAGTTTCAAAAAAATTTAATAAAAACTGAATATTGGATTGATTAATATTATCTGAAAAATTAGAGCCAGTTTTACCAGGCTGTCCATCCACCATCAACCTTTAAACTTTCTCCTACTATCATTGAAGCATTTGTAGAAGCTAGAAACATTACGGCTGCTGCTACGTCTTCGACCTTACCAATATGTCCTAGTGCAATATTATTCTCTACCGTCTCCTTGAATGCTGTATTTTCAAACATCGGCTTAGTCATTGGCGTATCTATAAAAGTTGGAGCAACCGCATTCACTCGTATACCATGTGGTGCTAACTCAACAGCTAAGGCTTTGGTTAGACCTTCAACTGCATGCTTTGTAGTGCAGTATAGCGTTCTGTTTGGTGATCCAATGTGTCCCATTTGAGATGATATATTTATTATTGTACCCGAGCTGTTCTTTAGCATAACTTTTGCGGCACTTTGCGAAGCCCTAAAAATAGACTTAACATTTAAATCAAGCATCCAATCAATGGTATCAAGAGATATTTCTGTTATCGGCTGCGGTTTGTTTCCACCGGCACAACCAACCAATATATCCAGATGGCTTAATTTCTCAATTCGTGAATAAAAATTGTCTTGCAGAACGTCTTCCGTCCAACATTCTATATTGTTTGGATAATGCGACTTTACCTCATTTAAGTCAGACTTTGTTCGTGCAACAGCAATTACGTGTGCCCCAGCTGACGCTAACCCGAGTACACAGGCACGCCCTAGACCTCTTCCACCACCCGTTACAATAGCTATTTTGTTACTGAAATCCGGAGGATTATTTAGAGCACTCACATTAATATTATTGTTCATTAAACTTACCCATCATATTTTAATTAACCTTCATTGATGCCAGCGTAGCGACGTAATCTAATATCGGCTTGTTCTTTATGACCGGCAAATCCTTCTAGCGCACATAAACGCGAACAGTATTTGCCAACCTCAACTGAGGCCTTCTCAGTTATTCGCTGATAAGTGTGAGTTTTTATAAATTTTCCAACCCAAAGACCACCAGTATATCTGCCTGCACCTTTAGTTGGGAGTGTGTGATTAGTGCCTATAACTTTATCACCATATGACACATTTGTCTCAGGGCCTAAGAATAGCGCACCATAATTTGTCATATTTTCCAAAAAATAGTTTGGGTTTTGTGTCATCACTTGCACATGCTCAGACGCAATTCTCTCTGCTTCAGATAGCATTTCTTCCTGACTATCGCACACAATTACTTGGCCATATGTTTCCCATGCCTGTCTGGCTATTTCGCCCGTAGATAAAATATTAAGTTGACGTTCGACTTCGACAATTGTTTCTCTAGCAAGGCTCTCAGAATTTGTAATTAATACAACCGGGCTTGTTGGTCCATGCTCGGCTTGACCAAGTAAATCGGCTGCGCATAATTCTCCATCAACACTTTCATCAGCGATTACTAATGTCTCGGTAGGTCCGGCTAAAAGGTCTATTCCAACTCTTCCAAATAGCTGCCTTTTGGCCTCTGCGACGTATGCATTACCTGGACCTACCAGCATATCCACGGGTGCCATCTGGTTAGTGCCTAAAGCCATACCTCCCATGGCTTGAACTCCGCCTAAACAATAAATTTCATCAGCGCCTGCCAGGTCTTGAGCCACAACGATTGCTGGGCTTGGTTTCCCCTCAAAGGGAGGTGCACATGCGATAATTCGCTTCACACCGGCTACTTTCGCTGTAACGACACTCATATGGGCAGAAGCTACCATGGGATATTTACCACCAGGAACATAACAACCAACAGAATTTACAGGAATATTTTTATGCCCAAGAATAACCCCTGGCAGTGTTTCTTGCTCGACGTCAACAAGAGCTTTTTTCTGAATTTCAGCAAACCCTCTCACTTGGGTTTGAGCAAACTTAATATCTATAATATTTTGTTTAGTAACTTGATCATAACATTTATCAATTTCAAGCCGACTTAGCTGAAACCTATCAGGGGCCCAATTATCAAATTTATTTGAATATTCTAAAAGCGCATCATCACCGCGACTTTTTATATTTTCTAATATATCTTCAACGATTTTTCTAACTTTTGCATCTGCATCATCTTTCTCGGCTTGACTAATACCCTCTTTAAGAAATTTTGGCATTGCTCTCACTCCTTGCGCACCTATTTAATTGATAATTTGATCAGTAACACACAGCATAAAAAAGAGATCATCATTAAACAAGTCCTCATAATTATAAATCACTTAACTTCACAAATTAATGCTAATATTTATTAATAAATATGCCACTTGATTAGCAATTATTTATTTTAGTGAGACTTATACGTCAGATTGCATACCCTATATTTTCATTAAGTTTCAAATATGCTATCCTCGAGTTTAATCCAAGTTTAAATTATACCTTGTAAAAAAAGACATGGTTTGTATTGATATAAAGAAAAGTCTGGGGATTATATAATTTTATGCAGAATGTTAGTTCAATAATAGTATGGTTTTTAAGTTTCTTGGTTGCTATTGTCGCTGTTTATACAGCAGCCTTTGGGATTGTTGATGAAATTTATCAACGCAGTATTACCGTCGCTGTTTCAATAATCATTTCTATTTTTGGAACGTCTCTCTCGCACGTCTACAAAACAGAGAATTTAAAGCTCAAAATTGGCCAATGGATTATTGATTTTGCTCTTGTATTTCTTATCACTCTCTCAATTTTTTGGTTTTCCTCGGTATATGATGAATTAGAGAGTGGACTATATAGTTTTATGCCTGATGACCTAATTGTTGGCTGCGGTGGCCTTTTGGTTGTCTTAGAAATGACTCGTCGTTGTTACGGGTTCCCGTTAGCATTCTTCGCTCTACTTACAATTATTTATGCTTTATTTGGCTCTGATTTACCGTGGATTTTTGCGCACGCTGGCTATGATTTAGAACAAGTTATGAGAACTGTCTGGTATAGTTTCGATGGTGTATTTGGTTTTATTGTTATTATTGTAATCTCACTTATTTTTATATTTATTATTTTTGGAGCAATGCTTGAGGCAACTGGGGCAGGGAGTACGTTGCTGAAGATATCGTTAAGTCTTACCGGTGCACTTCGAGGAGGGCCCGCACACGCTGCAATTGCTGCTAGTGGGTTTTTTGGTACAATTTCTGGTGCCGTAACTGCAAATGTTGTAGGAACGGGGGTTTTTACAATACCTATGATCAAAGCTAGGGGTTTTAAGAACTCTTTTGCTGGAGGTGTTGAGGCAGCGGCATCTTCTGGTGGTCAATTTATGCCACCTGTTATGGGTGCAGTTGCATTTGTAATGGCCGATTTTACAGGAATACCTTACATTATCATAATAGCCGCAGCTTTAATGCCAGCTTTGTTTTATTACGGCAGTTTGTTTGTCGCGGTTTGGGTTGAAGCAGGTCGACTCGGGATCAAATCAATTCCAAAAGAAGAAAGAGAGATATTAACTCGCGACGATTGGATAAAGTCGCTAATGTTTTTTGTGCCTGTGATTGTCATTATAGGCGTTCTTGTGACCGGTCGATCGCCAGCTGCAGCGGGTTTATGGGCAACAATAGCCGGAGTTATCATGGGTTTTATAAACCCTGTTATTAGAAAAAAACCCCAAATTTTCATGCATGCCCTAGTAAAAGGAGGCGAGCAATGCGCTCGGATTATGGTTGCCGTTGCGGCAATAGGAATAATTGTTGGTGTTATGAATTTAACAGGCTTAGGAATCAGATTTTCAAACATGGTTCTTGCGTTTGCTGGGACTAATTTATTTATTGCTCTTGTTTTAATGGCGCTCGCTAGCTTAGTGCTGGGAATGGGACTACCAACAATACCAGCATACGTTATAATAGTAATAATTATGGGTGGGGCTATTGAGCAACTCGGCGTACCAAAAATGCTTGTTCACCTATTTGTCGTTTATTTCGGCGTCTTGTCGGCAATTACGCCACCTGTTGCAATAGCTGCCTATGCCGCCGCCCCAATCGCAGAATCAAATCCAATGAGTACGGCAGTTCAGGCAATAAAATTATCTATCGTAGGGTTTATCATCCCTTTTGTTCTCATTTATAATCCATCATTGTCACTGGTATATGATTTTAATATTGTTGATTTTGTATCTGTGGTAATACGCCTATCATTAGCTATCTGGCTAATTACCACAGCTCTGGGTGGCGTTGATCGAGCAAGCTTACCTCTATATTCCAGGTTGTTGCGTTTAGTTTTGGCCATTACAATGCTTTTAACTTTTATCGAGGCACAAATTTTTGCAGTAGTTGCAGCAATACTGCTTCTATATTTAGACGGTGTTAATGCAAAAAAGGTAAAAAATGAAATTGCTAGATAATTTGATTTTTTTTTAATTAAGTTTATTATTCAATATGTTTTTTTAACAGGGAGGAAGATCATGATTTTAAGGAAAATAAAGGGGGCAGCATTTATAGTTGCTGCAGTTGCGGCACTCGGTAGCAGTGGCGTCCAGGCAAAAGACTTTTATAAAATGTCAACTATCGCTCTTGCAACACCTTTTGCATTAAATACCACATTTGCTAAAATTGTTCAGAAATACAACAAAGATATTGAAATTCAAGTGAATGCAACGGGAGCTGCTCCAAGGCATGCTCTCGATGCAGCAAATGGTAAAACAGACCTATTTTTTGGTGCACCATCATTGCAAATGTTGATGTCAAAAGGTGAGGCAATGTTTAAGAAAGTCAAAAATGCTCCAGAGTTGGCTAATAATCTAAGAGCAATCTTTCATTATAGGATAGGTACTTATAATTTTGGAGTCTATGGTGACTCAGGTATTAAGAGCTTGTATGACATCAAAGGTAAGAGGGTTTTTATAGGACCACCTGTTGGTGTTCAGAAGGTCGTCTCAGCTGGCTTTATTAAGGCTGTCACAGGCTATGAGATGAATAAAGATTACACAGCCGTAAAACTTGGTTTTCAGCCAGCCATGCAAGCCTTCCAGGATAGGCAAATTGACATGATGACAGGGGCATCTAATCACCCATCTTCATTTTGGTCTCAAATCGCTCTTACAAATAAGATAAGGTTCTTAGGCGCTGATGCTGATACGGATTGGAATACACCTAAGTGGAAAAAACAATTTAGGATTCCAGGTCGAACACCAACAGAGTTTAGTTCGGATATTTATGGAAGTAATCAGCTTAATACTAAACCAACAAAAACCATAGCTGCTTACACAGGTCTATATACCCGCGTGGGAATGTCCGAAGATGTTATTTATAAAATGACTAAAACATTTTGGGAACATATCGACGAAATGCATAATGTTGCGGCATGGGCTAAGGATGCTATTAATAAAAAGAGAATTTTCCAAGAAGCGAACTGGAAATATCATCCTGGTGCTTTGAAATATTACAAAGAAATCGGTCTAAAGATTCCTGCCATTGCTGAATAAGGTAAGGCAAAAGAAAGAGAAATGCCCGCTAAGAATGCGGGCATTTTTTTTTGGTCTTAGAAAATATATTAGATTATATTTCACTCCGCCGAGTATCAGAAGTGGCACCCCACTGAACATCTAGTGCCTTAGTTGCTGGTGTCTTGCCTGTGGGATTGTTACTGTTAAGACGGTCCCCATCTGACCAATGTTCTACTCTGAATCCATGGGGATCAAACCAGTAGTCAAAAATCTGTGATCCTAGTATATGCCGACCGATTCCCCAAGAGTGGGTATAACCTATCTTTTTTAAATGATCATGGCCGATTTGAATTGCGTTAAAATCTTCAACTTCAAATGCAATATGTCCGAGGGAAGCTTCGTCGGCTGGAACAGTAAGTAATGTATGATGATCGACAAATTCGCTGCCCTTATCTATCCGATTGAAAGCAAAAATTGTTTTACCTTGATCGTTTAAGCATTCATCGGAACTTATAAAACCAAAATATTTCTTATAAAACGAGTCACTTTTTTTAAAATCTGTAACGTTCAGCACTATATGCCCTAATCTTTTGCATTGAGCGGGGCCAGGTTCAAGGCGAACCATTTCTCCCTCCCGTTTTATACTATCACCACTATTTGGTTTAAAAATATTTTTTACAGGTAAGCGCTCTAAAGTATCTATCCCGTGTACGATTTCTAATCTGAATCCGTCTGGATCTTTTAGTCTAACTCTCTTTCC
>JADHRD010000076.1 GCA_016777585.1 Rhodospirillales bacterium
ACTTTGGCCTGAGTCAACAGCATCTACATTTAAGACAGAACCACCGATTGTAATGGCACCAAAACCTATGTTGACACCAAAGCGTTTACCATCAATGGAATTAGCGGCGGTTCCTTGCTCTCTCCACATGCCAATATCAGCTTCTATATTTGCACCACCAAGTTTTTGCTCATAGCTAGCCATAACATCATAAATTTGTGTTTCAGTGCCGTCTGTGCCACCTGTTGCTGGCATGGTATCGGCATTGGTAGTTGAAGGAACATATGATGCACCAATTCTAAATCCGTTTATTTTTGGTGTGATATAAACCAGTTTCATGGCGTCACTTCCACCAATATTAGTTCCTTGACTACTTGCGAGCGAGCTTCCAGCTGGTTGTATTATAAAGTTTTCAACATCCCCGCCATTGAAACTTAATAATCCACTATTTGGCGCATTATGTTTTAGTACGCTTCCAGCCGCTTTTGTCGAACCAATACGAATATCGCCAAACCCTCCAGTGAATTTTGTATATGATTCGTCGATCGCTCCATTGTCACCACTAGGATCGGTTTCTAATTGAATAACCACTGAAACGTTGATTCCATTATCAAGTTTAGTTGATCCTTTAAAGTATACTTCTGAGTCAGTAACAATGTTAACAGAGTCATAACCAACACGAGCTGGATTTTGTGCAGTTGACTCAAATGAACCGTCTTGTTCAGCATAACCAATGTAACTTGTTATAAAACCACCAAGGCCAATTTTAATTTTTTTGGCATTAGCATCAGTTGCACTAAATGCTAAAACACCAGCAGCCGCTAAAGCTGTCGATATATAGAGAGATTTTTTCATAGTTTGATCCTTAAAGTATTTATATTTTAACCACTATAATGTTATATTATAACATAATATTTTGAATATAATTATTGGATCCTTAGTTTGCAAGAGATAATTTAATTATTTTATCTACGCATATCATTTATGTTACTTAAAAAGTGATAAATATTTTATTCACTATTATATTATGTTATAACAAAACATAACATGTTATCGCACGTTAATTCCCAAATTTCACCACTTCAACAGATACATTTTTTTTACCACATATATGTATCAGTAATGTTACATATATGTGGCGTTAGGCTATTCTAGGAAAATAGGATGACTGTTAATTTTTGTTAAGATTGATGATTAGATTTTTATATACTATTTTACATCCATTATTAAATTTATTCTACACGATCGGAATGAAATATGCCTACTTGGTCCAAAATGAAGCGTTTTTATGAACATGCAGGTGTTATGGAACAAGATAGTTCATTTTTGGTAGTATTAGACGGAAGGGTTGTTAAAACCCCCGCTGGCTCAAATCTTGGTTCCCCAACGATGGCCCTTACGAAGGCAATGTCTGAAGAATGGGAGACGCAATCCTTAGAGGTTAAACCAGAGACTATGTCGTTATGTAAATTAGCTGCTACAGCAATAGATCGCCTTAACAAAAAACGTGATGAAGTTATTGGTATTACACTTAAAATAGCTGAGACTGATTTATTATGTTACCGGGTTAGTGAACCTGAAGATCTTGTGGCCCTTCAAAACCGCGGTTGGAATCCAGAACTTGAATGGGCAATGGATGAATTAGATGTTATACTAAAAGTAACTGTCGGACTAATACCTGTTAACCAGCCAGAAAAAAGTCTTTTAAATTTAAGGAATAAGTTAATGTCTTTGACTGATTTTCAGCTTATGGGGGTTACTAATGCGGCTTCAGTGGCTGGCTCTTTAATTTTAGCTTTAAGTATGTTTTATGGTCGAATTGATGCACAGGTAATGTTTGAGAAATCGATTCTTGAAGAGAAGTATCAAGTTGAGCGCTGGGGTAAGGACAATGAAGCAATGTTAAAACAGGAGGTCTTGCGTGAAGATATAAAAAATTCATCACGATTTTTGAATTTATTAAGTGCTTAACAATCGCTGGCTTAATTTAGTATGGAATTAATATGAGATATAAAAATGTACGATATTATTAGACAATTAGAAGAAAGGCGAGCACGTGCTCGCGCAGGTGGCGGGAAAAAACGAGTAGACTCACAACACAAAAGAGGCAAGTTGTCAGCTCGCGAGCGTATCGATTTATTACTCGATCCAAATACCTTTGAGGAATGGGATATGTTTGTTGAGCATCGTTCTACGGATTTTGGTATGGAAAATAATACAATACCGGGAGATGGTGTTGTTACCGGATATGGAACAATCAATGGTCGCACTGTTTTTGTTTACAGTCAGGATTTTACAGTTTTTGGTGGTTCCTTATCGGAAACCCATGCGGAAAAAATATGTAAAATTATGGATCAAGCAATGAAAGTAGGCGCTCCAATAATTGGTTTGAATGACTCTGGTGGTGCCCGTATTCAAGAAGGTGTTTCAGCGTTGGCTGGTTATGCAGAGGTGTTTGCACGTAACGTGATGGCATCTGGAGTAATTCCTCAAATTTCTTCAATTATGGGACCTTGCGCAGGCGGAGCTGTTTATTCACCAGCCGTTACGGATTTTACTTTTATGGTGAGAGATACATCTTACATGTTTGTTACGGGGCCAGATGTTGTTAAAACCGTTACTCATGAGGAAGTCAGTCAAGAAGAATTAGGTGGCGCTACTACACATACGACAAAGTCGGGAGTTGCTGATTTAGCATTTGATAATGATATTGACGCGATTGAACAATTGCGGCGTTTTATAGACTTTCTACCTTCAAATAATCAGGAATATTCGCCAATAAGACCCACCGATGATCCAGCAGATCGAAGAGAACCTTCTTTAGACACTTTGGTTCCTAATAACCCTAATGAGTCCTATGATATTAAGGAATTGATATTAAAATTAGTAGATGAAGGAGATTTTTTTGAGTTGAAGCCAAACTATGCAGCCAATATGATTACGGGATTCGCTAGGATTGAAGGCTCAACAGTTGGGATTATAGCCAATCAACCAAAGATTCTTGCAGGATGTTTGGATATAGATGCTTCGGTTAAGGCCGCGCGGTTTATTCGTTTCTGTGATTGTTTCAATATTCCAGTGGTTCTACTAGTTGATGTGCCAGGTTTTTTGCCGGGGACTGCCCAAGAGTTTGGCGGATTGATTCGTCATGGAGCTAAATTGTTGTATGCATTCGCTGAGGCAACTGTTCCTAAGGTAACGTTAATCACACGAAAAGCATATGGTGGAGCTTATATTGTTATGGGTTCAAAACATTTGAGGGGTGATGTGAACTTTGCTTGGCCAAGCGCAGAGATAGCTGTTATGGGAGCGAAGGGCGCAGTTGAAATTATATTTAGGGCCGATGCAACTGATGAAGAAAAATTAGCTGATAGAGAGAAGGATTATCAAGAGCAATTTGCCAATCCATTTAGAGTGGGGGCTAGAGGTTATATCGATGATGTCATTATGCCGCATAATACCCGCTGGCGTATAACGCGGTCTCTCAGAATGTTAAAAAATAAAAAAGTAACAAATCCATCCAAGAAACATGGAAATATTCCACTCTAATGGCTGTTTTCGCCGCAATATTTTTATTTAATATGCTTCTTATGTCTGGTGAAGTTGCAGGTAAAGAATTAGATGGACATCAGTTTTATCCAACGCCTAAAGTTATTGAAAATTATAAGTCTCGCAGGCGTGTACTTACCAGCACGCAGAATGAAACTCGTATTGCGTTTGTGAATAATATATTGCGTGCGTTTATTCAAAGAGATGCTCAGGAACGTGTTTTGGTTTTTGCAAAAGGTAAGAATGTAGAAAATATGATAATAATGGATAGCGTAGATGGTAACCTTAGTACTATTTTTAAGGTAAGAGCTTTTATCGAGGTTTTGCCAGTATTACTCCGTAATACTCCGATATATAGGAAGTTTAAAAATAGTGAAATACCCCCTTTTTTTGACTTAGCTAAAATGAACGGTTTTAAAACCGTAACATTTACAGATGGCGATAAATATAGTTTTAGATTTATTTTAAAATAATTATTGTGGGCTTTTGAATGAAATTTCAAAATATTGAATATAGACAGTCATCAGATATAAAGAGTTATCATGTGCATTTGTACTATGATGGTGCTTCAAAACAAAATGCTGGAAATCTTCGTAGAGAAATTAATAGTCGTTTTGGCAATGAAGTTATTATAGGCCGTTGGCGCGATAAGGCACCCCAAGGTCCACACCCAGTTTCTCATTTTCAGGTAGAGTTCCCCGTTTCGTTATTTGATAAATTAGTTCCGTTTTTGGCTTTAAATAGAGGAAACTTAAGCATATTACTACATCCAAATACGGGGGACGGATACGAGGACCACACAAAAAATGTAATGTGGATCGGCCCCAGTGTTGAGTTGGATAGTCGTTGGCTAAATAATAATCAACAATAAATATTTTGATCTAACTTTTGGTGCCATTTAGATGATACCCAACTTCTATTTCAGTGATATATGCCAATTTGAAAGATTATTCATCGTGAGTATCATTATCTTTGGGGTCGGTTCTGGTGAATGTTGTATCTGGAAATATTGATTTGGAGTGATTAGGATTTTGAATATTGTAACTCGGTTTTATAAATGCATTTTGCTTTTTTATCAGGATCAAGTCATTCCGTTTAAATAGAAATATTAAAACTACGCCAGACATAAACCCACCAACATGGGCCCACCAAGCGGTTCCGTCGTCGTTATTGACATTTAGAAATTGAATAGCAATCCAGACACCTATCACGAGAAGCGCTGGGAGCCGAATTGGAATAATGTTCATGAACAAAGCTAATATTTTTGCCCTCGGAAAAAGAACAATATAAGCTCCTAGTACACCTGAAATAGCTCCACTGGCACCAATTAAAGGCAAATTAGAATTTGATTCTGCAATAGCGTGTGTGAG
This sequence comes from Rhodospirillales bacterium, assembly GCA_016777585.1. Classification (GTDB taxonomy): domain Bacteria; phylum Pseudomonadota; class Alphaproteobacteria; order Rhodospirillales; family UBA2165; genus TMED23. Next base: position 4,899 of record JADHRD010000076.1, read on the forward strand.
TGTCGCTAATATGCCGCAAATTATATAAAAAAATATAAATCTGGAATGCCCCATACTATCTTCTACGTTGTCACCAAAGACCCATAAAAATAACATATTTGACATAAGGTGCATCCAACCTCCGTGAAGAAACAGGCTGGTGAATACAGTTAAATACTCTGGAATAATTACTAATGATGAGCTTAATTCTCTAGTTCCAAATAAAACTGTTGGAATAGTTCCGAGTGAATATATGTATTTTGCTTGTTCCGAGCCAAGAGTTATTTGCCAGAAGTAAATCAAGATGCATAATACAATAATTAAAAGTGTTATGTATTGGAATTTTATACTGATTTTTTCATTACTATCTTTGATTGGTAGTAAGGCCATTGATGCTCCAATTTTAGTGTTTAGACAGTTAAGTTTAAAGATAAAACGCTAATTTGAAAGTATTTAAACAAATTTATATTAGTGAATGTTGAATAGGTACGTAATTTTACATACTTGACGACTATTGGGGCTAATGATTTGATGCATAAAATTGTCATTTAATGTTAATCATACGAAGGGTGTAACATGAAGATTGTAATTCATGGTCAGAAAGCGTTTGGAAAAGAACTCTTGGAACGCTTGTTATCAAATAATGAAAACGTAGTTGCGGTATGTGGAGCACCTCAAAAAGATAATGAACCTGAGGATCCATTGATCGTTTTAGCTAAAGAGAGAAGTATACCAGTTTTTCAGCCTAGTTCATGGAAAACAGAGGAGGCTTATGAATTGATGCAATCTTTTGAGGCTGATATTTGTATGATGGCCTATGTTACACTTCTAGTGCCGCAACGAGTTATCGATGCGCCGAGGTTGGGAACTTTTCAATTTCACCCATCCTTGCTGCCATATCACAGAGGTCCTTCCGCAATTAGCTGGTCTATAGCGGAGGGTGAGACAATAACTGGATTATCAATTTTTTGGCCTAACGAAGGGCTGGATGAAGGTGATATTTTAATGACTAAATCATGCAAAATAGAGCCTGATGATACTCTCTCATCTTTGTATTTTAATAAATTATTTCCTATGGGTATTGATGCAATGTTAGAGAGCCTTGAGCTTATAAAGGCAAATATTTTTCTTCGATATGTTCAAGACCCAGAGCAAGGTACGTATGAGTCGTGGTTTAAAAAAGAAAGAGCGAAAATTGATTGGAATAGTAATGTTGATAAAATCTATAATACTATAAGAGCCGCCAACCCAGCTCCCGGCGCTTGGTCAATGATTAATAATAAACAGATAGATTTTTTTACGGCACAGAAATTCTCTGAGATGGGAGAGCCTGGAGTAATAAAACGTATTTCAAATGATGGTATCTTGATACCTGCTATCGATGGATCAATACTCATTGAAAAGTGCCGTATTGATAATGGTTCCAAACTACCTGCCGTTGAGGCTGCTAAAGAGTCCTCTATCAAAGAAGGTGATACTATGTCTAATAATTTGGAAACTTCAGTAAGAATAAAATAAGGTAATAATAAACTTAATTCGCACACCTTTTAAAACTACTGTTGTGACTTGATAAAGTGTTTAATCTAAATTTTGAATCCGGGCTGCGCAAAATTTGAATTCTGGAATTTTTCCAATAGGGTCCAACTCAGCGATTGTTAATATATTTGCTGCAGCTTCAGAAAAGCAAAAAGGAATAAAAACCATATTTTCTGGTACGTCTGGATCTTGTCGTGCTTTTAATGAAATTTCCCCCCGGCGTGTGATTACTTTTATAGTATTGCCTGGTTCAATCTTATTCTTTTTAAGATCCTTTTGATTGAGACATGCTACAGCGTCAGGTTCTAGTGAATCCAAGACTTCTGATCTGCGCGTCATAGTTCCTGTGTGCCAATGTTCGAGCATACGCCCGGTTGTTAATATCATAGGAAAGTTCTTGTCAGGTAGTTCCTTAGGAGGTGTAATATTCGTCGTTACAATTCTTCCTTTTCCCGATAATGTTGGGAATCCATCGGAAAAAATTATTTCGTTACCCCGTTTATCGAGAGCATCACAGGGGGAGGTAACCGCACCTTCTTTTTCTAATCTATCCCAAGTAATATTATTTAAAGACGGCATTAAGCTCGACATTTCTCTATATATATCTTTTAAATGCTTATAATCCCAATCTAAGCCTATACGGTGTGCTAATTCCTGGATTAACTCCCAATCCTGACGTACATCATCCGGAGGATCAATAACTGCACGTGCCATTTGAATTTCGCGATTTGTATTCGTAAAAGTACCAGACTTTTCCGCATGGGCTGAAGATGGTAATATTACATCTGCAAACCATGCAGTTTCTGTTAAAAATATATCCTGTACCACTAAGTGGTCTAGTTTAGACAGAGCAGACCTTGCATGATGTTGGTCGGGATCAGACATTGCAGGATTCTCGCCTTGAATATACATTGCGTTAATCTTATCGTCGTGGATAGCATTTATAATTTCTACAACAGTTAATCCCTTTTCTGGGTTTAATTTAGTTCCCCAGGAATTTTCAAATTTTTTTCTTATTTTTGGATCTTCAACCGACATATAGTCTGGGTACAACATTGGGATTAAGCCAGCATCTGATGCCCCCTGAACATTATTTTGCCCTCTCAAGGGGTGAAGTCCGGTGCCAGGTTTTCCTATGTGACCAGTTGATAAAGCCATCGAAATCAGGCAACGAGCGTTATCGGTTCCATGAACGTGTTGGGAAATGCCCATTCCCCAAAATATAATTGAAGCTTTAGACTGAGCATAAGTGCGAGCGACAGTTCTGATTGTCTCTTCTGAAATCCCACAAATTTTTGACATTTTTTCAGGTGGAAAATTAACAATATTTTTTTCTAATTCTTTAAAGCCGCTAGTATAAGACTGAATATAGTTATCATCACACAAGGATTCTGTTATTATTACATTCAGGATGGCATTTAAAAGGGCGACATCAGTTCCTGATTTAAATTGAAGAATATGTTTTGCATGTGCGGCGATCCCTTGGGATTGTCCGCGAGGATCCATTATAATTAATTGAGCGCCTTTTTTTGCTGCATCTTTAATATATGTTGCAGCAACGGGATGGTTCTCTGCAGGCCGAGCGCCTATAACTATTATACAATCGGCATCTTTAGCGGCTTTAAATGGTGCGGTTACAGCGCCTGAATTTAGACCCTCCATAAGTGCAGCAACAGAGGATGCATGGCATAGTCGAGTACAATGATCGACATTGTTTGTATAAAACCCTTGTCGTATTAATTTTTGAAAAAGGTATGCTTCCTCGTTTGAGCATTTTGCAGAGCCGAATCCAGCCACATTATTATCACGTTTTTTGTTGCCAACAGATTTTAGTCCTTCTGCAGCAAAATCAAGAGCTTCATCCCAGGAAGCTTCGCGAAAGAATAGGTGAAGATCAGAAAATTTCATTTCAATATTTGAGCTTTTAAGCGCGCCGGGAAGGCGAATAAGTGGTTTTTTTAATCTTTCCGGATGATGGATATAGTCAAAACCAAAACGGCCCTTAACACATAGTTTACTATCATTTGCGGGACCGTCTCGTCCCTCAACATAAAGTATTTTATCTCCCTTAACATGTACATTTGTTTGGCATCCTACACCACAATAGGGGCATAAAGTTTTTACCGACCTATCGGCGAATTCGGTTCTCACACCATTTCCGTCTAAAAGGTTGGATTCCATTAATGCGCCTGTCGGACAAGCTTGCACACATTCTCCACACGCCACGCATGTTGAATTTCCCATGGGTTTGTCAAAATCAAAAATAATTTTTGAATCACGACCTCGACGGGCCATTCCGATAACGTCATTGGACTGAACTTCTCTGCAAGAACGCACACACAAATTACATTGTATACAGGCGTCTAGATTAACAGTTATTGCACTATGTGAGAGATCTGGTTTTGATTTTATAACCCTGGGGAATCTTGAATAATTTGTGGGATTTATTTTATTGTTCCATTCCCAAAACTTGGAGTTAGGATCATGCGCTATATTTTGGGCCGGTTGATCTGAGCCTAATAACTCAAAAATTAAATTTTGAGATTTTCTGGCACGATCACTTTTTGTTTTTACGATCATTCCCTCCTCTGGTTTACGTATGCACGAAGCTGCTAGGACACGTTCACCAGTTATTTCAACCATGCAAGCTCGGCAATTTCCATCCGGCCGATAAGATTTCTCAGGTAAGTAGCATAGGTGTGGAATGTCAATTTTTTGTCTATTGGCGATCTGCCATATTGTTTCATTTGGATTAGCAGAGACAGTTTTACCATTAATTTTAAAATTTATTTTATCTGACATAATATTTCAGTCTATTTGATATTTGGAAAGTATTTCATAACGCAAAGTAATGGGTTTGGAGCAGCTTGTCCAAGTCCGCAAATTGAGGAGTCAGCCATTACATCTGATAAATCCTTTAGTAGTTCAGTATTCCAATTTTTTTCGGTCATTAACTTTACAGCTTTTTCAGTACCTACGCGACATGGTGTGCACTGTCCGCAACTTTCATCCTCAAAAAATTCCATTAAATTTAGAGCAATTTTGCGAGGGTCGTCTTGGTTAGAGAATATAACGATAGCGTGGGATCCGATCAGACAACCATATTTTTCTAATTCTCCAAAATCTAACGGTATATCAGCCATATAAGATGGGAGAATGCCTCCAGAGGCACCTCCCGGCAGATACCCAGAGAACACATGCCCATCCATCATTCCACCTGCATGGTCAATTAATTCTGCAACTGTGGATCCAGCTGAAACTATTTTAACACCCGGTTCTTTAACTCTGCCGGATACAGAGTAACTTCTCAATCCTCGCCCTTTATCTCCTTGCGATGAAAACCACTTTGCACCGTTTTGAAGAATTATTGGAATCCAATGTAACGTCTCTACATTATTTACCAAGGTTGGTTTTTCAAAAATACCTGATTGCGCAACATATGGCGGACGATGACGCGGAATTCCTCTTTTTCCTTCTATGGATTCTATCATTGCAGACTCCTCGCCGCAAATATATGCTCCCGCACCGCGCCGAATCTCAATATTTGTATGATTAGATAATCCTATTTTTTGGAGTAAATGTATTTCGTTTAATAAAATTTCGCGAATAGCCGGGTACTCGTCTCTCAAATAAATAAAAACAGTTTTCGCATTTATTGCCCATGCTCCAATTAACATGCCCTCTAAAAATTGATGGGGAGTTCTCTCTAAATGATATCTATCTTTAAAAGTTCCGGGCTCACCCTCATCAGCATTCACTGCCATTAATCGCGGTTCTGGCTCTGCCAGCACAAATTCCCATTTTTTACCTGTAGGGAACCCGGCGCCACCCAATCCTTTTAACGAACTAGAAGATAATTCTGTTATGACCTCGTTAATGCCAAGTTTACCAGTGATGCATGCTTCAAGAACCTTGTACCCTCCTTTAAGTTGGTACTCTTCTAGACCCTCATAATTAGGGATGTCAGGTTCAAAATTTTTTTCGTCTATAACTAATTCGACTTTCTTGACTGAGGCATAATCAATATGCCTATGTCCTACCTCACAAACTGGTGCGGAAAAGCATCTGCCCATACAAGGTGCAGAGACTACTCTCACATTTTTTATATCTTTATCGATAATATCAGAAAATAATTTTTTTGAATTGAATAACTCACATGTTATTGAAGAACAAACACGAATGGTAATTGGCGCTGGCTCTATCTCATCGTCATCTAGTATGTCAAAATGCGAGTAAAAGGAAGCTACTTCATAGACTTCAACCATCGAAATTGATAATAACTTAGCTAAAGCGTGTAAGTGTCCGATCTTTAGAAAATTATACGTATCATTAATAACATGCAGGTACTCAATTAATTCATGGCGCTGTAGAGTTTTATGTTTTAGTAAATCTCTGATTTGGGTCTCTTCATCCTCAGATAACAACCGCCCCTTAGGCTGAAAACGGGCTGAACCATTTTCTCCTTTAGATTTTCTTATATATTGTTGATTGTCTAATTTCATTGATTTTTTAATTGTATGGACCTTATAAATTTATGGGCCTTCATTCGCCAATATTGATACTTGATGTATATAATGGACTTAGACGAAGGGCAATTAAGATATTTATAAAAATTTTGTAAAATAAAAGGCTTGAGGTGTTTTAATAGACCAAACAAAACCAATTTAATTGCAATATTATTTTGAATCAATCTATCTATCTTGAATATTATTGCGTGAAATGATGATAAAGTTTTATTATATTAGATCTAATATGACTTCACAAAATATGGTAATCGGAGGAATAATAAATTGATTGAGAGTGACAGTGACCGCTCATTAACCGATGGATTTCAACTTATAATTGATGCTCTTAAGCTTAATGATATAAACAACATATACAATGTTCCTGGAATTCCCATTACAGACCTTGGACGTTTAATGCAAGCCTCTGGGATGAGAGTTTTATCATTTCGTCATGAGCAAAATGCAGGTTATGCAGCTTCAGTTGCGGGTTATCTTACTCAAAAACCGGGTATATGTTTAACTGTTTCAGCACCAGGTTTTTTAAATGGGTTAACTGCGCTTGCCCATGCAAATACAAATTGTTTTCCGATGATTTTGATAAGTGGTTCCTCTGAGAGGGAAATTGTAGATCTCCAGCAAGGGGATTATGAAGAAATGGATCAATTATCAATAGCAAAGCCTATTTGCAAAGCGGCTTATCGTGTATTGCATGCTGAGGATATAGGGATCGCAA